>JAHFUU010000222.1 GCA_023264915.1 Microthrixaceae bacterium
TCGAGGAGATCGACGTAGTTGCCGAGGGACTTGGACATCTTCTCGTCATCCACCCGCACGAAGCCGTTGTGCACCCAATGGTGCGCGAACTGCTTGCCGGCAGCGAGTGCCTGAGCGCGCTCGTTCTCGTGGTGGGGGAAGGCAAGGTCCTGGCCACCGCCATGCAGGTCGAACCCTGGACCGAGCAGATCGAGCGACATCACGACACACTCGGTGTGCCATCCCGGCCGTCCGGGACCCCATGGCGAGTCCCAGGATGGCTCCCCGGGTTTGGACTTCTTCCACAACGCGAAGTCAAAGGGTGACCGCTTCTCCTGAAGGGATTCGACACGAGCACCAACCCGGAGGGTCTCGAGGGGCTGGCGCGCCAGAAGCCCGTAGTCCTTGATCACCTCCGGGGTGAAGTACACGCCATCACTTGTCTCATAGGCGCACCCAGCCTCGACGAGCTGGCTGACCAAGGCGATCATCTCGCTCAGGTAAGCAGTGGCATGGGGATCAGAATCAGGTCGCTTGACGCCCAGGGCATCCATCACCGTGTACCAGACAACTTCGTACTCCCTGGCGACTGATTCTGCGGCCCGACCCTCACTGTTGGCTTTGGCGATGATCTTGTCGTCTATGTCTGTGATGTTCGAGACGTACTCGACCTCGAATCCACTCCACTCGAGGTAGCGACGCAGCACGTCAAACACCAGCGAGAACCGGCCATGGCCGAGATGGGGTGGTCCGTAGACCGTGGGACCGCACACATACATCGATACCTTGTTCGGTTCGCGAGTCTGGAGGGGGACAACCTCGCCCCTTGCAGTGTCGAACAAGGAGATCATCCATTGACCCTACCCGTGTCGACCACGCGGAAGGCCAGACCGACCTGCACCAAGGGAGCGGTCTCGGGGGCTGCGCCCCCGAGACCTATCGAATCGCCCCGGTGCGAGGGACAGGCACTGGGACAGCGACCGGCGCGCCATGGTGGAAGCTGTCGGTCCGATGCCCGAGCCTCGCGATGGCGATGAGCCCGACCACGATGATCAACAACGCGATAGTGCCGCCGACCGCCGCGAACAGCCGCCGGGTACGGGCTTGAGAGGACTCGTCGATCATGCGGTGCTCAGCCGTCACAGAAGGCCTGACAACCGCCACTCGTTTCGGTTACTCCCCGGGGCCGGCAGAACTTCCGTCCTGGGACACCGGAGTCCTGCCTCGGTCTGGAGTGAGCCGAGCTGACCCGGAGCGGGCACAGTGCTAGACCAGCCGGCATCGAGGCCGAGGGCTCAACCGCTTGTGCTTGCACGGCCGTGTGAGCATGAACCCTGGAGGGCGCACGTGAGCAAACGAGGGTGGCGGGAACCAGCGATGGCTGTCGCCGCCACGATGGTCTTCTCGATCGGCGGCGCCTCCTCCTGCTCGAACGCGCCCGACGGCGCCCAACCACCGAGCTCAGAGAGGCCAGATCCCGTTGCAAGCTCACGAGAGGCTCCAAACCAGGATCTGCACGCGACCTCCTCGGTGCATCCAACCCCAAGCTCGGTGACACCTCGCTGGCCCGGACTGCCCAGCGGCTGGACCCTTGTGGCTGCTGCCCCTGATCGCTACACGACTGATCATGACGCCTTGATGCACGATTTCGGCCAAGACGTCGCCATGGCCTTCGGTGCCGGTGGGACCCCAGTCGTCGCATGGGCGAGCCTCACCGATTCGTCCAACAGCGTCTACACGATCTCGGCCACGAGCTTCGTGACCGAGACCGGATGGAGCTCACCCGTTGAGGTCGCCAGAGCCAGGCTGGCACCCGGCCCGACTGCCAGCCTGTTCACCATGTCCGGGGCCATCGCTGAGGGTGTTGTGGCTCTCGCCTTCGAGCGCCGCGATGACACCGGCTTCTCCGCAGGGGTCGACGTGATGTTCTCGACGGACCTCGGACGCTCGTGGGCACGGTCCGCTGCCGCCGACGGCGAGGCCTACCATCCTGCCGTCACGGTGGGAGGCGGTGCCATGCACGTCGCGTATGCAAGTGCCGAGGGGTACTCGGTGTCAAGCGCCGTGCTTCCACCCCGGTCCCGTGCAGAACCTCCTGCCCCGATAGATGGGACCCAACTCGCTTGGAAGGTTCAGCAACTGCCGGCACTGGAGGGTTTCACCCCAGCTGACAAGCAACCTTCGGTGGCACTTGACAACGAGGGAAGACCAGCTGTCGCATCGATCTCGGCCGGAGCAGACAACACCCAGGTCGCAACCTTCGTACACGTGGGCGACCGCAACGCAGCCAAAGCCATCGAGTTGGCCGGCAACCCAGGTGGGGTCAGCTCGGTCTCTTTGGCTTTCGCCGGCACGAGGGCAGTTGTGTCCCTGGCAATCGAGCCCAGGGCTCAGGCCGGGGTTCTAGCCTCGGTCGCCTCCTCTGATGACGGTGGCGAGACCTTCAATGCTGCCCAACCCGTGCTCGATGGCCTGAACGAGCGAGCACCGTTCGGCATCGGCCTGGTCGCAGTGACCCCACCAGGCGGCCAAACGGTCTCGACTGCAACGACCACGGCACCCAAGCCAGCGCAGTTCGTGCTCAACTTCGAACCTGACATGTTCAAGGACACATCGAGCCGGTGCGGGCTGCCCCGCCTCGTCTACTCCTCGGACCTGTCGAGCTGGACGGAATGTGGAGCAGGGACCGACGTCGTCTCACCAGCCACGGCCGTGATCCCGGCCAACTTGACCCCGAGCGCTGTCGCTGGACCCGACGGGCGCCTTTATGTCCCCGTGACGAACCGCAACCCGTCTGCACCGCTTCCGGTCGGGATAGTCCTTTGGCGCGCCTGACAAGGGTCAGATCCTCTGGGATAGGACTACCTGCCCGAGACTCAACCGGATCGTCGGCGGTCTCAGCCGGGCACGCGGCGGGGCCATGACCTCGGCGCGCTCAGTGCAGGTTCTGAGCAACGAAATCCCAGTTGACCAGCCTCTCCAGGAAGTTCGAGATGTAGTTGGGACGGGCGTTGCGGAAATCGATGTAGTACGCGTGCTCCCAGACGTCGATGGTCAGCAACGCCTTGGCCGAATGCTTCATCGGCAGATCGGCGTTTGACGTCTTGATCACATCGAGCGAACCCCCGTCGTCGACCAGCCAGGCCCAGCCCGAACCGAACTGGGTGGTAGCCGCCTCCGCGAACTTGGTGCTGAACGCCTCGAACGATCCGAACGCGCCGGCGATCGCGTCCGCGGCCTCTCCGGTTGGCGCACCGCCGCCCCCTGGCTTCATCGAGCTCCAGTAGAAGGTGTGGTTCCACACCTGGGCAGCGTTGTTGAACAAGCCGCCCTCTGCGGACAGGATCACATCCTCCAGTGAGGCGTCCGCGTCGCTGGTTCCCTCGACCAGCTTGTTCAGGTTGTTGACATAGGTCTGGTGATGCTTGCCGTAGTGGTAGTCAAGCGTCTCCTCACTGATGCCATAGGGGGCCAATGCATCTTTGGGATACGGCAGAGCTGGGAGTTCGAAGGCCATGTCGATCCTTCCGGTCGTGGGCGCTGAGGTCGTTGTGACCCTATCGTGATCATCCCCAGATGCGACCGTGCCCCGAGACGGACCACGTGGGGACCTGAGCTGAGCTCTGCTGACCAGAGCGCGAGTAGGTGGTTGGGGCCCCGGAGCACGAGAGCCAAGGCCGATCCCTGCCAACACGCCATCCCTTCCGCATGCCTTGTCGTGCCCACAACCAGGAGTGCCCCGGGCAGAGCCGGGGCACTCGTTCGGACTCGAGATCGTCGGTTGCGGGCTTCAGCAACCCCCGCCCCAGGGTGCAGAACCCTGCCAGGCGTAGAGGTGCGCGGCCATCGCGTCCTGGTCGGCAGGGGATGCCGAGGCCGGGCTCTTGCCAACCAGATCGGGCCGGCCGGCGTGGCGCGCCGTGTTGTTCCACGTGCCTGGCATGAACTGATATGCGCCGGCAGCTCCGCTGCCGCGGTTCACAGCTCCATACTGGCCTCGCGACTCGCGGCCGCGGACACAGGCCATGAACCCGCCCCCGCCGCCACCCCGACTCTGGGTGACCTGTGGACGACCTGCGCTCGTGTTGCGCGGGTTGTTGGGTGTTGAGACCCGCGGCGCCATCTCGGGGGCCGCGGGCGCGAACATCTGGACGAAAGCGTCACGCTGCTCTGGCGTGGCGATGTACATGGCGAAGGCAACACGCTGCTCTGGGGTCCAGAACATCTGTATGAATGCCTGCCGCTCCTCGGGTGTGGCGTTCTGCAGCTTCTGCAGCGCCTCTTGCTCCGCTGTCGGTGTGGCCGACGGCGGAGCTGGCTCGGTGGTCTGGGTGCCGTTGCCGGTGCTGTCGGTCGCCGGCGCATCCACTGCCGGTGCGGTGTTTGCGTTCTCGTCAGACTGCGCCAGGCTCGGTATGGCGACGGCGGCGGCGGTGGCGGCGACGACACCGACGCCGGCGAGACCGGCAGCCTGACGCAGGCGACGTCTTCGAATGATCTTCGTGGGGGTCATGGCTTCTCCTTTGTCATTCCCCGGCACTGCCTTGGTTGGCCGGGGAATGACAAGGCTTGCGGCCTCCGTCATGAAACCGCAAACTCTCCGCAACCCCTCTGCGATCAAAGTCGCCAATCTGTCGCGTGAATTACCTGCTTGTTGTTTCAGCTGTACTGTCACATTGTCTTCGAGGAACAGCCTCTGCTAGCAGGAATTACAGCGGTGTTCTATCCCCTGGACGCCACTGAGCCACACCGCTGTATTGGCATAAGCAAGACTCTATGAAGCGTGACAGATGTCATAGCTTGACGGCCCCAAGAATGCGGCCGATGCGACGCGAAGCGTTGCCGGCAACACGGTCGCGGGAGCCCGAACATCGAGACGGGCAGCGCCGTGGCGCCCTCGTGAGATGCCGGTCAGTCGGTCCGCGCCACGCCTGTCGGGCAACTCACACCCGTGCCGCCGACCCCGCAGAAGCCGTTCGGGTTCCAGGCCAGGTACTGCTGGTGGTATGGCTCCCCGTAGTAGAAGGTGTCCGCCGGCCGGATCTCAGTGGTGATCTCGCCGTAGCCCGCGGCTGTCAGGCGCTCCTGGAAGGCCGCCCTTGAACGCTCGAGAACGTCCCTCTGGTGAGCATCCTTGAAAAATGCGGCCGATCGGTACTGGGTCCCGACGTCATGGGCCTGCCTCATCCCCTGAGTGGGATCGTGCCCCTCCCAGAACACCTTCACGAGCATCTCATAGGTCACCAGCGACGGGTCATAGACGACCAGGACAGCCTCGGTGTGACCCGTCCTTCCAGAGCACACCTCGTCGTAGCTGGGATTGGGGGTGAAGCCCCCCGCGTAGCCAGCAGCGGTCGAGTAGACGCCGTCGGTCTCCCAGAAGCGCTTCTCGGGACCCCAGAAGCAACCCATGGCGAAGAGCGCCGT
>JAHFUU010000223.1 GCA_023264915.1 Microthrixaceae bacterium
ATCATGATCCCTCTCGTCGTCGGCTTCCCTGAGCTCGACCTCGTCCGCCAATGGGTCGAGGAGGAGATCGTCGCCGCGATGGGTCACCCGAGCGGCAACGGCTCGATCCTGATAGGGACCATGATCGAGACGCCTCGTGCGGCCATAGTCGGCGACGAGGTCGCCGAGGCGGCAGATTTCTTCAGCTTCGGCACCAACGACTTGACCCAGATGACCTTCGGGTTCTCGCGAGACGACGTGGCACCGATCCTCGAGAAGTACCTCGAGGAGGGGCTGTTGAAGATCGATCCGTTCGAGTCGATAGACCAGAACGGAGTGGGCAGCCTGGTTCGGATGGGCGTCGAGGGAGGCCGCGCCACCAAACCGAACCTCAAGCTCGGCGTCTGCGGAGAGCACGGGGGGGATCCTGATTCGATCGCGTTCTTCTACTCGCTGGGGCTGGACTACGTGTCCTGCTCGCCGTTCCGCGTACCGATCGCGCGACTCGCGGCGGCCCGGTCGGTGCTCAACGCTGGCGGTGACACGACGGCCTGACGGGTCGCCCGACGATGGCGCCCTGCGCCGCGAGAGGGTCTGGCATCCCGTGTGGTCATCCCGTGCCGGTCACCCCGTGCCGGTCAGCCTCAGCCGCTCCTGCCAACTTGGGGGCTGATCCCGCAGTTGGCCTTGAGCCAGCTCTCCATGTTCTTGCTGGCGCTGATCACCTCAGCTGACGAGCCGCGCCTCTCTAGGTCAGCCATGCTGGTTGCGCTCTGCACAGCGTTGTTGACGGTCTCGATGTCACCCCTCAACCCCGGAGGAGCAACTGCTGTGAGGGTTTGATAGAGCTGCTTGATCATGTTGAGGGAAGCCGCGTCGTCAGATGATCCGGATGCGTCACCTCCGGTGCTCGTCGACATCTGGCCCGCCAGCTTGTTGACCTCTTCGGCCAGTGCGTTGCAGAACTCCTCGTTGCCGCCTGTCGGCTTCACGGTGATGGTAGGGAACGTCTGCCTGTCGACGCCTGTCGTCGAGGTACCCGACCTGCGCGAGGTGGTCGTCTGACCGTCTGAACCGCCATCGTCTGGGCCCGGCACGGTTCCCCGAGCTCCTGTCGTGGCTGTGGAGTCAGCCTTGTGGACCTTGGTCGTGTCGGAGTTGGCCGTCGTCGGGGCCGCAGGAGTCGTACCGGAGGTCTCGTTGGCGGGTTTCGAGCAGGCCATCGCGACCACGGCGAGTCCGGCGAGCAGCCCTGCTGCGACGCCGCAGAGGCGCCGGCTGGGATCGATCATTTTCTCCCCCTCTGGTACGAGTGACTGGGAGCAATCTAGGTCGTCCGGGCCGTCCTGGCGCTGCTGCTGGTTGTCGTGGTGGGCTCGGTCGGCAACGAAGGTGTCGTGTAGTTGCCGCCCTTCTGGCCGCACCCAGAGATGATGCCGAGGCACAAGGTGATCGCCCACAGGCCTTTCACGCGGCCGTGCCGCCGGTGAGTCGTGCCCGCCGAGCTCGTGCTGGGACCTCGTGAAGAGTCGCGCATCTGCTGTGCTCCTTGGCTTGGCGTGCCTCGCGATCGTAGGGTCGCCACAGCTTTGGGTGTTCCCGTGACCTGCCGGCGGCGGCATCGACTCAGATCGGCCACGGCAGGCAAGTCCCAGCCACCTTCCCAGGTCGCTAGGCCAGGTCGCGGCGAGCTGCCGGCTCATGCCGAAAGGTCGAACCCGCAGCTGTTCTTCACGAACTCCGCGAAGCGGTCCTGGTTCGCTACGAAGTTCGGGTCTTCCAGCTTGGTCAGGTCCGATACCGATTGCAGGGATTGGATGGTGTTGCTCATCGCCTGCACCTCAGGCTTGATCGCTGTAGGCGCGAGGTTCGCGAGGTTGGTGAAGGTGTCCTTCATCTGCTTGAGAACCGCCGCGTCATCGCCTCCGGCCGGCGCGGAGAAGAGTCCCGAAGCACCGGCCAACGCTTGACAGAAGGGCTGGAACTCAGGGAGGACAGAGGTCTCGCTGGCCGAAGCGATCGCTGCGCCCGGGGACGCCGGCAGACCGGTTCCAGGGGGCATCCTGGACGGAGGTGGGCTGGTTGGCGAGGCCGGAGCCGACACGGTCGTGGCGGCCCCGTCGGCAGCCTGAGGACGGCTGCAAGATGTCACCAAGGGCCAGCACACCAATACGGCGACCGCCAGCGAGAGCTTGGCGGCCGCCCTGGTCCAGGCAGGGAAGCCGGTTGGCATGGTGGGTCTGGCACAGGTGGTCATCAGTGCCCCGACCCTACAAGTCGCGATGCGGTGGCGCGCCCAGATGAGCGGTCGGGCCCTGTGGCGTGGGTAGGTCTGCGTGCCACGCTGCTACGGTCGCCTGAGGCATCGGACATGGGCATTCTCGACGAAGACGTGCAGCGGGTACGTGAGGTGACAGACATCGTTGCCGTCATGACCGAGCACGTGCAGCTCAAGAGGGTAGGGCGGCGGTGGCAGGGCCTGTGCCCGTTCCACCAGGAGAAGACCCCTTCGTTCTCGGTGAACTCCGAGCTGGGCCTGTACCGCTGCTTTGGTTGTGGGGCCAAGGGTGACGTGATCACCTTCGTTCGCGAGATCGAGCATCTCGACTTTCCGGGGGCTGTCGAGCACCTGGCTGCCAAGGCCGGCATGACGCTGCGTTACACCGATCGCAACGAGGGAGAGGCACGCCGTCGCAAGGGGGTGCTCATCGACGCGGTTGCAAGGGCAGTCGACTGGTACCACGAGCGTCTCCTGTCCTC
This sequence comes from Microthrixaceae bacterium, assembly GCA_023264915.1. GTDB lineage: Bacteria > Actinomycetota > Acidimicrobiia > Acidimicrobiales > Acidimicrobilacustridaceae > JACPNV01. The sequence goes on from JAHFUU010000223.1 coordinate 2,740, forward strand.
GCCCGATGCCGGACCGGCTCGGGGCTACCTTCGTGATCGCGGCCTTGACGGTGAGGCCGTGCGCGCCTACAAGATCGGTTGGGCACCTGATTCCTATGACTCTCTGGCCAGGGCCCTCCGGCTGCCTGACAGCGAGCTCGTCGATTCGGGACTCGGGTTCTTGAACAGTCGCAACAGCCAGACCGACTTCTTCCGGGGGCGAGTGCTCTTCCCGATCTTCGATGTCAGCGGGGACCCGGTCGGATTCGGCGGTCGGATCCTGCCCGGCCGAACCGGACCCAAGTACAAGAACTCGACCGAGAGTCGCATATACGCCAAGAGCAAGCTGCTGTACGGGCTCAACTGGGCGAAGGCCACGATCGTCACCGAGGACGAGGCCATCGTCTGTGAGGGCTACACCGACGTCATCGGTTTCGCATCGGCGGGCCTTCGTCATGCTGTCGCGACTTGTGGCACGGCGCTCACCGAGGACCACGTCCGCTCGCTCAAGAGCTTCGCTCGGCGCGTCGTGCTCGCCTTCGATGCTGACACGGCCGGCCAGAGCGCGGCTGACCGCTTCTATGAGTGGGAGCGCAAGTACGAGGTCGACGTCGCGGTGGCAGTGCTGCCTGGTGGGGTCGATCCAGCCGATCTCGCCCGCTCTGATCCGGAGCGCCTGCGCGAGGTCGTGAACGGTGCTGTGCCATTCCTGGGGTTCCGCGTGAACCGGACCCTTGACTCGTTGCCGATGGGAACCCCCGAACAGCGCGCTCGAGCGGCCGAAGCTGCGCTGGCGGTCATCGCCGAGCATCCGAGCGACCTGGTCCGTGACCAGTACGTGATGGAGGTTGCCTCGAGGACCCGGCTGGACCCGAACAGCCTGCGGTCACGCGTCGATCGTCCTCGAGCGGTGACGACCCGGCGGGCACCACCGCAAAGGCAGTCCGCGCCGATGGCGTCCAGCTGGGCAGAGAGTCCCGAGACCGAGGCTCTGCGCCTCCTCGTCGAGCAACGAGACGAGATCTCGCCATGGCTGCACGAATCGCTTTTCGCCGATCCCTTGAACCTCGACGCGTACCAGACGCTCCTCGCTCATCATGACCCACGGGACGCGCTGGCGTCTGCCGATGACGCCACCGCCGACCTGTTGGGCAAGGTCCTCCTTGCCGACAGCGACGCAGAGCCCATGGATGTGGTGGAGCGCTTGTTGCAGGAAGCGGTACGGCGCGCACTCACCCAAATCGAGATGTCCACCCGTGAGCCCGACCAGGCACTCGCCATGGCCAAGGAAGTCGCGTGGTTGAAGTTGCGCCGAGAAGAGCTGGACGATCCGGTCCGGCGAGTCGAGGCTGCCGAAGCCTTGCTAGCCTGGCTGCTACAGCAGCCGGGGAGCAATCCAACAGAGCCGAGGGGTCTTGATGAGTGAGGGTGCAATGCTCTCTTCTCTGGCGGGGGTTCCCGGCCACGAGCTTCAAGCCTTGCTCGCGGCCGGTCATCGCCAGAACGTCACCGTCAGCGACGTTTGCCGCGCCCTGGGACGCCCATCCCTCGAAGCCACCGAGGTGACCGTGATCCGCGCTTGGTTCGCCGAGCGCGGCGTGCACCTCGACGAGCTCACCGAATCCCGTGGAGACGGGGCTGGTGAGCCAGGTGAGCCGAACCGTTCCTCCCGCGCAGGCCTGAGCGCGCCGCAGAGCATCGACCTCATCGCCACGCCTGGTGCTGCCGGGGCGGCGGGTCAACCCTCGCCGGGCCCCGTCGATCAACCAACGTCTGGGCCCGATCTGGGTGACGATGGGAGTGACCTGGCAGCCCACGAGCTCGCGAGCGAACCAGTCCATGGGCCCGCTGAGGCTCCGGTCGGCGGTACGGCAGGGGGGGCCGCGGCCGACGCTGACGACGATGACCCCGACATGCTTGTGGCCGAGGAGGTCGAGCCAGGTCCGCCCATAGACGACGAGACGTTCGCTGAGCTGGCAGAAGAAGAGAACGTGTTGGTCGAGGCCGAGCGCGGTCTCGAGGTCGGCCTCTTGAACGACACGCTTCCAGATCTGGTCGAGCTTCCCCCCGGGGCTGATCCGGTCGAGGTGGTTGTGACCCCCGATCTCCCGAGTGCACCCACGGTCGTGATCCCGGCATCGGTGCTCAAGGCCGAACGAGAGGTCGATGAGGCACAGGAGGCCATCGAGAAGCGAGCCCGTCGAATCCGATCGATATCCAACAAGGATTCGGGTGGGGGATCCTCGGACCCGGTGCGGATGTACCTGAAGGAGATCGGCCGGGTTCCTCTGCTCAGTGCAGCCGGCGAGGTCGCGCTCGCCAAGCGGATCGAGGCAGGCACGCAGGCCTCGGAGTTGCTCGCCGACCTTGCAGCCGAGGGCAAGCTCGAATCGATGGACTTCTCGGAGCGGCGCAAGCTCCAGCGCCAAGAGCGCGACGGGGACAGGGCCAAGCACGAGTTGACCCAAGCCAACCTCCGGCTGGTGGTATCGATCGCCAAGCGCTATGTGGGTCGAGGAATGCTCATCCTTGACCTGATCCAGGAAGGCAACCTGGGCCTGATGCGGGCCGTCGAGAAGTTCGACTACACCAAGGGCTTCAAGTTCTCGACCTATGCGACGTGGTGGATCCGCCAGGCGATCACCCGAGCGATAGCCGATCAGGCCCGGACCATCC
>JAHFUU010000224.1 GCA_023264915.1 Microthrixaceae bacterium
CCCGCTGACCTGCAGCTCACAGATCGTTCACAACTGAGGTTGATCCTGATGTTGTGAACGATCGGTCCAAGATCGCTTGGTTGTACCGCCGGGCCGGTTTCGGGCTTGGCCCGGGCCAGCTGGACCAGCTCGAAGCAAAGGGTGCGGAAGCGGCTCTCGACGAGCTGGTCGATCCGGACGCTCACGGCATCCCACCTGCGAAGGACCCTTGGGAAGGCGTGACCTTTGACGAGTCTCGGCCCGACCAGCGCCGGGATGTGACAGCGGTTCTCGTTCCCTGGTTCTCGGCGATGGTCAGCACGCCGCGGCCGTTGCAGGAGTGGATGCGATGGTTCTGGCACGGCCACTTCGTCTCGACCCTCAGCGTCGTCAAGCGACCGTCGCTCCTGGTGGACCAGCTCCGGTTGTTCGGCCAGAAGGGGTTGGGTGACTTCGGGACGCTCCTGCGGGAGGTGAGCATCGACCCGGCGATGCTTGTGTATCTCGACGGCATCCACAACAAGTTGGGGGCGGTCAACGAGAACTACGGCCGGGAGCTGCTCGAGCTGTTCGCCCTCGGGATTGGGAACTACTCAGAGGCCGATGTCCGCGCGGGAGCGGAATCCCTGAGCGGGTGGACACTCGACCGTGCCAGCGGGAAGGCACGATTCAACCCGCGCCAGCACGATGACACCCGCCACCTCTACCTGGGTCACGAGGGGGTCCACGACCTGGACACAGTGCTGGAAGCTGTGCTCGCGCACCAGGCCTGCGCCTCGTTCATCACCCGGAAGCTCGCGAAGGCGATCTTGGGTCCGGGGGTCGACGGCGGGCTGGTCGATCGCCTCGCCGGCGATTTCCGCTCCAACGGGATGCAGCTCAAGGGGTTGGTGCGTTCGATCCTGGAGGCGGGCATGTCCGGGGCCACAGGCCCGCTCGTCCTGTCGCCGGTCCCGTGGTTGGCAGGTGCCGTGAGAGCACTCGATGCTCCACGCGAGTCGGCATTGGTCGCGGCGCGCATCGGTCTTGCGCCGGCAGGTCAAGTCCCCCTGGCCGCGCCGAACGTGGCTGGGTGGCCGGGCGGCAAGTACTGGCTCACGTCCTCGGCGACTGTCGCCCGGTTCAACATGGCCAGCACGCTGGCCAGTGCCGCGCCGGCAGATGGCCCTGCTTTGGCTGCGGCCACCAGAGGCGACGCGGCTGGCCTGGCTGATGCCCTGGGTCACCCCGAGGGATTCGGTCCACCCACCTCTGGCGCTTTGGACCAGGTCCGCTCAGCAGGCGCCAAGAGTGTGTTGACAATCGCCCTGTCCTCACCAGAGGCCGTTCTCGCGTGAGGGGATGATCGCCGATGCCCGCCGAACCAGACGAAGTCCGCAACGAGCCAGCCGACAGGCCGCCAGCCACGACGACGAACGCACAAGGCGCCCCGACTGCGGACCAGCGCCCCCAACCAAGGCCAGAGCCTGGCTCGCTGTTCGCACGGCCACCCGAAGCTCCGGCCGAGGCCCCGACGGGCGGCGAGGCCCGTGCGGCTGCAGTTCACGGGACTGAGACTCCTCGATCCGAGCGCCCCTTGCCGGGGACCCCTGTGCCGGGGACCCCTGTGCCGGGGACCCCGGTGGCGGGGACCCCGGTGGCGGGGACCTCCAACCACCAGCCGATCTCGCGGCGCGGCTTCCTGACCATCGCTGGCGGCGCGGCGGCCGCTGCTGCCGGAGGTGCTCTGGCGTGGAACGCGCTCGTTCGGGACCACCTCGAGGATGCGGTCAGCTCCACTGCGCCCGGGAGCGTCCCAGGTTCGATTCCGGGCCAGGGCGGGACGAGCCGCGCGGGTGCCGCGCCGGGCCGGACCCTGATCGTGCTCCAGCTTGCTGGCGGCAACGACGGCCTCAACACCTTGGTCCCCGTCCATGACGGGCGGTACTTCGACGCGCGGCCCGCACTGCACGTCAAGGAAGCAGATGTCGTCACGATCGACGGCGCAACGTATGGCCTGCATCCCGGACTGGCTCCTCTGGCCCAGTTCTGGAACGGCGGCCGGATCGCAGCAGTCGACGCCGTGGGCTTCACCCAGGGCCAGAGCAGGTCGCACTTCCAGGCCATCGACTTGTGGTGGTCAGCCCAGCCTGGCCAACCCCGGACAACGGGATGGCTCGGTAGGTGGCTTGACCGCTCGGGCGATCTGACGAACCCACTGCGGGCCATCTCGCTGGGGGCTCCCTCACCGTCGCTCACCGGTGACCGCTCGCTGTCGACCACGGTGCTCGACCCGGCGAGCTTCATGCTGATGGCACCCAAGGGCGCGAGCGCCGATCAGCTCGCCAAGGCCTTCGAGGCCACGGCCTCACCCCAGTCGAACGACCCCGACGTTGCAGCGGTGCAGGCCTCGATCCCCAGTGCTCTCGATGCCGTCGAGCTGCTGGCCAAGGTCACCGGGAAAGGGAATCCGCCAACGCCGACCACGGCGCGGCAGGCAACCCCCGGCCGACCGGCCGCAGCCGGCAGAGGCGACATCGGCGAGCTGCTCGACGTGGCCGCGGGGATCATCGACTTGCAGATCGGTACCCAGGTCGTGGTCATAGGGGTGGGCGGGTTCGACACCCATGCCAACCAGGCCACGGTCCAGCCGCAGCTGCTCTCTGACCTGGGCAAGGGGCTGAGCGAGTTCATGACGGTTCTGGATCAACGAGGCCGAGGAGATGATGTGATGGTCATGACCATGAGCGAGTTCGGGCGCCGCGTTGCCGAGAACGGCAGTGGCACCGACCACGGGAAGGGCGGCGTGCAGTTCCTCGCCGGCAAGGCCGTCAAGGGCAAGCAGGTGATCGGTCAGGCAGACCTGGCCCACCTCGACGAAGGCGACGTCCCCATTGCGGTCGACACCCGATCGCTGTATGCGGCCGCCCTCGACTGGTTGTGCGGCGACACCCAGCTGACCGATGACATCCTCGGTGGCTCGTTCGACCGCCTCGGGCTGATCTAGGCCAGGGCGGGAATCAGAACCTGCTCGCCACCGGTCGCGGATCCCATCCCAGCCACATGACTCGTGGGTTGGGCGGAGCCCCGCTAGCTTCGCGGCCGTGACCGAGATCGACATCAATAGGTTGGTTCGCCTCGATGACCGGGTAGCCATAGTCACGGGCGCGTCCAGCGGTCTGGGCAACCGGTTCGCCAGGGTCTTGCATGCCGCTGGCGCCACCGTCGTGTTGGCAGCGAGGCGGGCCGACCGGATCGACCAGCTCGCTGGGGAGCTGACCGGCTCGGTGCCCGTGGTATGCGATGTGACCGACGACGATCAGCGCCGGCATCTTGTCGAGGTTGCTCTGGGCCTTGACGGTCGCATCGACATACTCGTCAACAACGCTGGTGTGAGCAATCCGATGCCTGCCGAGGACGAGCCGCTCGATCACTTCGAGGCGGTGATGAACCTCAACGTCAACTCGCTGTTCGCGATGTGCCAGCTGGTGGGGCGGCACATGATCGATCGCGGCAATGGGGTGATCGTCAACGTGGCATCGATCCTGGGCATGGTCGCGTCGGCACCTGTCAAGCAGGCCAGCTACACAGCGTCCAAGGGCGCTGTCGTCAACCTCACCCGAGAGCTCGGAGCCCAGTGGGCCCGCAAGGGTGTCCGGGTCAACGCGCTGGCTCCCGGTTGGTTCCCGAGCGAGCTGACCTCGGAGATGTTCGACGATGAAGCGTCCCTGGCGTTTCTCCGCCGCAATGCCCCGATGGGACGCGGTGGCGACGAGGCAGAGCTCGACGGCGCCTTGGTGTTCCTTGCTGGCGATGCATCCACCTATATGACCGGAGCCGTGCTCGTGATTGACGGGGGATGGACTGCGCGTTGAGGCGCCGCCTTCCCAGACCGAGCAGTTGAAGCGAACCTCGCCCGGCGGCCGGGTGTGGGGGTCTGTCAGCACCTGGGCGATCAGCGGGTGATCTCTGGAGGAGGCGCCCATCCCACAGCGACGTCAGGGCCCTGCTCGCCGGAGGTCTCCTCGATGGACCCTTGCCTCGCGCCCGCAGGTCGGGGACTTGCCGCGCGAGGCGCCAGATCCGGGTCCGCGTGCCCACGCATGAGGACAGCTTGTATGTTCTGCACCTCACCCAGCTGGGCATCAAGGAGTGCACTTGACATCGGAGCTGACGCGTGGGGGGCCTGCCACCGCCACATGGTTGGTGTCGCGTCCCTGGGTCATGACCCTCGCTGTGATCGCACCGATAGCGCTCTTGGCGATCTCGTGCACTTCGGCCCCTGAACCCTCGGTGGCTCCGGCGACCGGTCCCACGGGCGTCGTGGCCAGCGGAGAGCTGCACTTCGGTCTGTCGACCGACCCTGGATCTCCGAGCCCGGTCGGTCCTCGGTGGTCGACCGAGCAGTTCCAGCTCGGCCGCGCGTTGTATGACCCGCTGGTCTCCTATGACGAGAACTACGTTCCCAAGCCGTTGCTGGCCGAAGCTGTCGAGCCCAATGCCGAGTTCACAGCCTGGACGGTGACGGTTCGCAGCGGGGTCAGGTTCCATGACGGCTCGGAGCTCGGCGCCGAGGCCGTACGCCTCCAGATCGAGACAGCTCGGGCCAATCCGCACCAGTCCAGCGCTCTGTCGCTCGTCAGCGGTGTCGAGATCACCGGACCGCGGTCCGTCGTCGTCCGCATGCGATCGCCGTGGTCGGCCTTCCTTCACGTGCTCGCCTCTCAACTCGGGTTCGTGGCGTCCCCAGGGACGTCTTCGACCGAGAACCCAGATCGCCCGGTTGGAACTGGCCCCTTCAGCTGGGACCTGCACGAGCCGGGGCACCGGGTGCACCTGAGGAGATCTGACACCTACTGGCAGCCGGGCAAGCCTCTGCTCGAAGGCCTCGACTTCGTGGCTGTCCCCGATCCGGCGGTCCGGCTGCGGATGGTGCGATCCGGGACGCTTCAGGCCGCCGAGGTCCACGAGCCCGAGGTGGGTGCGCGCATAGCGCAGCTCGGGGGCGAGAGAGGCCCGCTCCAGGTGTTGACTGACAACAGCGGTGAGAGCCCCGAGCTTGTGATAGTGCTGCAATCGGCCCGCCCGCCTTTCTCGGTGGCTCCAGCCCGGCAGGCAGTGGCATTCGGGATCGACCGGGAAGCGGTGTCGCGCCGCGTGTTCGGTGGTGCTTACCCGCAGGCCTACGGCCCCTACAGCGAAGGCTCACCGTGGTACGGCCAGGCGCCGTGGCCCGGCTGGGACGCGGGCAAGGCACGGCAATCAGCGATCGACTACGACAAGGAGGTCGGCCTGGCCTTGCGCTTCACGATGCTGTTCCCCTCCGACCCCAGCTTCGCGAGCCTCGGTCAGCTGCTGGTGAGCGAGCTCGAGGCGGCCGGCATCGGCACCACCCTCGAGGTGCTGCCGTCTGAGGAGATCGCCCGGAGG
>JAHFUU010000225.1 GCA_023264915.1 Microthrixaceae bacterium
GCGTCTGCGCTGGGATCATCCCCTGGAACGTGCCGCTGTTCGTGGGCTCTCTCAAGCTCGGGCCTGCCCTGGCGTCTGGATCCACGATGGTCCTGAAGCCCGCCCCGGAGACGCCACTCGATGCGCTCAAGCTCGCTGAGATCTTCGAGGCTGCCGGCCTGCCCGAAGGCGTGGTCAACATCGTGCCGGCCGACCGCCAGGTCGGCGAGCACCTGGTTCGCCACCCCGACATCGACAAGGTCTCCTTCACCGGTTCCACGGTCGCGGGTCGCAAGATCGGAGCGATATGTGGTGAGCAGCTGAAGCGCTGCACGCTCGAGCTGGGCGGCAAGTCAGCTGCCATCCTGTGCGACGACGTCGTGCTCGACGAAGCCATACCGCAGCTGCTCCCGGCGGCGATCATGAACAACGGGCAGGCCTGTGTCGCGCAGACCCGGATCCTGGCTCCCCGGTCACGGTATGCCGAGATCACCGACGCGTTGGGCGACGCGGTCGCCCGCTACAAGGTAGGGGACCCCCTCGACCCCGAGACCGAATGCGGTCCCCTGGTCGCAGAGCGCCAGCGTGACAGGGTCGAGGGTTACATCGCCTCCGGCAGATCCGAAGGCGCAAGGGTCGTCGTGGGCGGTGGCCGTCCCGCCGGCTTCGACAAGGGATGGTGGGTCGAGCCCACGCTGTTCGCGGACGTGGACAACTCCATGAAGGTCGCACAGGAGGAGATCTTCGGCCCGGTACTTGTGTTGATCCCCTATGACGACGATTCGGATGCGGTCGCCATCGCCAACGACAGCAGCTACGGCCTGTCGGGATCGGTGTGGTCATCTGACTTCGACCGCGCAGTCGGAATCGCCCGCCGGGTCCGTACTGGCACCTACCAGGTGAACCTTCTGTCGATGGACTTCGGCTCACCATTCGGTGGGTTCAAGCAGTCCGGGCTCGGTCGCGAGCTGGGCCCCGAGGGCCTCCACGAGTACCTCGAGGACAAGTCCATCGTCACCCCGATGGGCAGCGACATCAAGATCGAGCAGTCTGCCTAGGCGGCCCGTCCTGAACATCTGGTCGGGTGGCTCCTGACAGGTGCACCTCGCGGGAACGTGCGCTACTCGTAGTCGCTGAGCTTCAAGCGCACCTTGTTGAGCAAGTAGATGCGCTGGCGCTGGGCCTCGTCCATGTCATCGTCCTCGCCATCGAGAGCCGCGACCTGGGACGCAGCGAGGATCGAATCGTCGTCTCTGACCCGAGACTCGTCGATCCCAGCCTCAGCGGCGGCGGCCTCGGCCTCAGCGCGCGCTCGGGCGGCCTCCTGCTCGCGCTCGAGCCTCTGCTCCTCGAGCATCCGCCTAGCAGCCTCGGCACGGGCTTGGGCCTGCTGCTCGGCCAGGGCGCGAGCCTGCTCCTCCTCTGCCCGCTGTCGCGCAGCCGCCTCGCGGGCTGCCTGCTCAGCCTCCTCACGAGCAATCCGCTCCTGTTCGAGTTGCTGCTGGCGAAGCGCCTCCTCAGCAGCCGCACGCTCAGCCTCGAGCCGCTCAGCCTCGAGCCGCTCAGCCTCGAGCCGCTCAGCCTCGAGCCGCTCAGCCTCGAGCCGCTCAGCCTCCTGCGCCACACGCTCAGCCTCAGCAGCCGCACGCTCAGCTTCGAGCCGCGCGGCCTCAGCAGCCGCACGCTCAGCCTCGAGCCGCTCAGCCTCGAGCCGCTCAGCTTCGAGCCGCGCGGCCTCAGCAGCCGCACGCTCAGCCTGCACGCGTGATTGCTCGCGGGCCAGACGGTCACGCTCGGCCTGGTCGGCATCGGCACGAGCCTGTGCCTCGGCTGCCTCTTTCGCCAACCGATCGCGCTCGGCCTGCTCGCTGAGGGCGCGCGCCATGGCTTCGGCTTCGTCGCGCTCGTGCTGCTCGCGCTCGGCCTCCGCCCTCACCGCCGCGTCGCGTGCCTCGCGCTCAGCCTTCTCGGCAGCTTCGGCCTCACGCCGAGCGGCTTCTTTGGCCTTGGCGGCTTCTATGACCTGGCGCTGTTGCTCCTCGCGCTCGGCCTTGTCGGCCGCTTCCCTTTCGCGCCGGGCCCGTTCGACCCTTTCTCGCTCGGCCTTCTCAGCTTCATCGCGCTCCCGCCGCTCGCGATCCTGCCGCTCCCTCTCGGCTACCTCGGCGGCCTGCTTCTCGCGCTTCTCCCTGTCGATCCGGTCGCGCTCGGCCTTTGCCTCGGCGCGCTTGTTGCGTTCGTCCTCACGTTCCTTGGCCGCAGCTTCCTTGCGCCGCCGCCGTTCCTGGCGCTGGGCTTCAGCCTCCTTCCGTTGGGCTTCCTTTCGCCGGGCACGGGCCTCGGCTTCGCGCTCGGCCTTCTCGCGCAGCTCCCGTTGAGCCTCGGGACCGAGCGGCGGGGGCGGAAGCCGCCGCAGCCCAACCGCGTCGTCAGGGGCTACGGGCGGTGGTGGCACCCGTGGCTTCTGGAACCCGAAGTCGACTTCGCGGCCCCGGTGAAGCTGCGGGTGGGTCATCCGAAGGCCTGCCACCCACAGCCCAACCATGGCCACCAGAGCGAAGATCGTCAGGTACCAAGGCACACCAAGGATCAACAGCACGAAGCACGCAACCACGATGGCCCCCAGCGTCGCAAACGCCTTCTGTCTGCGCTTCACGCCGGCAGCTCCGTGGCGTGCGGGACGAGACGGGTGCCGTGCACGCTCTCGCGCTGGCCCCTCGGATGCCGCTTACGCTCCATCAGGGGTAAACCCTAGGTTCGCGTCGAGCCTCGTGCTCGCGGACGGCCCTCTGGATGCCTGCGCCGCCCCAAAGATGAGGGGTAGGCCATCCCCGGCGGTCACACGCCTTGGCGGGCCGGGGCGGAGCCCCGTTCCTTGGTGAGGTCGTCAGGCGCGAACCGTGAGCCAGCCTCTGGCCGTGGCGAGATCGGAGATGCCAGGGCGCAGGGCGACGGGCTACGAGGGCGCATCTTCGGGCTCGCCCGTGCGAACCGTGAGCGGCAGCGAGCGGGCCGTTCGCACGGAACCAGGTCTGGGCGCCCTTCGGGCGCCCCACAGATGAGGGGTCGACCGTCCCCACGCGGCCACACGCCTTGGCGGGCCGGGGCGGAGCCCGGTTCCGTCTTGGCGGGCCGGGGCGGAGCCCGGTTCCGTCTTGGCGGGCCGGGGCGGAGCCCGGTTCCGTCTTGGCGGGCCGGGGCGGAGCCCCGTTAGTGTTCTCCCATCATGCGCACGGTTGTCGTGACAGGTTCGGCGACGGGACTGGGTGCGGCTGTCAGGAAGCGACTGGAGGCCGACCGGTGCCGGGTCATCGGCGTTGACATCTCTGACCAGGAGGTCGTGGCTGACCTGTCCACCGGTAGCGGGCGGGCGCGGGCGATGAACCACGTGATCGACAGGTGCAAGGGATCGCTGGATGGGCTCGTGGTCTGTGCTGGCCTGGGGCCCCATGTCGAGGACCTGTCGATGATGGTCACGGTCAACTACTACGGCGCGGTCGAGGTGCTCGACGGCTTGCGCCCGGCGCTTGCCGCTGGTGACAGGCCTGCTGCGGTGGCGATGGCCTCCAACGCCATCAGCGTCACACCCGTTCATGACTTCGCTCTCGTCGACACGCTGCTCGACGGTGACGAGGCCAACGCCGTGGAGCTCGCTCGTACCCTCGATGGCCCCGTCGTGTATGGGATGACCAAGCTTGCACTCGTGCGCGCCATGCGCCGGCGGGCCTCACGATGGGGCAAGGCACGAGTCCGGCTGAACGCGGTGGCCCCAGGGCCGTTGGTCTCACCCGTTGTGCCGCCCACCGCTGGTGACTCTGACGTCGGCCCGATAATCGATGCGCTCCCGGTGCCATTTGACCGTCGGGCTGAGCCTCAAGAGGTCGCCAGCGTTGTGGCTTTCCTGCTCGGGTCCCAGGCGTCGTTCATCCACGGTTCAGTGGTCTTCGTCGATGGCGGGACCGATGCGCTGGTGCGCCCGGAGTGGTACTGAACGACCGTTCCCGCCCCAGCCCGGCGCTGCGAGCGCGATTCAGTTCTGGCCGAGGGAAGATCGAAGATGTCCGGGAGCCACGCAACGGCCACCGGGGCACGCATCTTCGGGCTTGCACGTGCGAACCGTGAGCGGCAGCGAGCGGGCGTTCGCAGGTGAGCGCCCCACCGATTGGCGTGATGGGCGCTCCAGAAGATGAAGCGCCGAGGATCCCATCCCGATCACTTGGCTCCGCGGGCTTGGGCGGAGCCCCGTCAGAACTGGCGAGGCGCTTCTGCGGCCCCCACCTCATGGGCAGGCTGGCCAGGCTGCGGAGCCGGCTGGGCAACGGGTTGGGCAACCGGTTGGGCGACCGGTTGGGCGACCGGTTGGGCGACCGGGGGCTGGACAGGCTGGGCTGGAACGGGCTGTCGCGGTCGGACCGCGGCTTGGAGCAGCGACTCGATCCGCTCGAGGGCCTCGACCTGGCGGTCTGTCTGGGAACGTTCCTCATAGATGTAGCGAACCAGCCAGAACCTGAGATAGCGCGTCAACGAGTAGCGGACGAACAGAGCCGCCCCGGCGGTGGCCAGCACAACAGCGAAAGCCCCGCCTGAGATCACATAGGGAAGCTGGTCGTTCAGCAGGGCTGATCCCGAGACCTTCCACCACGTCCACACGATCACGACGACCGATGCTCCGATGCAACCCAGGCCTGCGGTCAGCCAGGCCCGTTCGGTCTCGTCTGCGGGCGTCGGGATCTTCAGATCCGCTACCTCCCGGTGGAACTGCTCGACTCGTCGTTGGTTGGTTTCCATTGGTGGCTCCCTTTGGCTCCCTGAAGTCTTGGGCCCAGCGCCCGCTCGGGTCCCAACACGTGCGTTGTGGTTGTCAGGAGCGTTCGGCTCCGAGGTAGGCAGATGAGAGGTCACTCTCGATCGTCGTCGGGTGCCCGACCTTGACGACCCTTCCGTGCAACATGATGGCAGCGATGTCCGCTACACCGAGGACAGTGCGAGCGAACTGCTCGACGACGAGGATCGAGACTCCCGTTGCCGCGATCTGGGACACGATCTCATACAGCTCCGATACCACCAGCGGAGCGAGGCCCATCGAGAGCTCGTCGAGCAGCAGCAGGCTCGGATCCGTCGCCAAGCCGCGCGCCATCGCCAGCATCTGCTGCTCGCCACCTGACATCGTTCCGGCAAGCTGGGTGCGACGCTCGGCCAGGCGCGGGAACCTCTCGTACGCGACCGCCTCGATCTCGGCCATCGCGACCCCGGTGAAGGTCATCATCTCGAGGTTCTCTCGAACCATGAGGTTGGGGAAGACGCCCCTTCCCTCGGGGATCGTGCACACACCTGCCCGAGTCAGCGCGTCCGGCGGGGCCCCGTCGACCCGCCGGCCCGCCATGCAGACGTGTCCGGCGGTTGGCG
>JAHFUU010000226.1 GCA_023264915.1 Microthrixaceae bacterium
TCGGGTCGCAGCAGCTCGTCACGCATCACCGGACCGCCAAACGCTGCAACGCCTGCTTCAGCAGCGTGCCGCGATCATCGCCGGAGGGCAGGTCGCGAACGGCCGCTGCGACCTCGTCTGGCCCGTATCCGAGCTCGATCAGCGCCTCGCGCACGTCGGTGAGCGGCGCTGCCGAACCACTTCCTGGCGCTGTACCGGCCGCCCGATTCGAGACCGAGGCGCTCGCCAGGTCATCGAGGTCGAGGCGGGACTTCAGCTCGATCATGAGGCGCGCGGCGGTCTTGCGGCCTACTCCGGGCACCAGGCACAGGGCCCCGACGTCGTCGGCCGCCAGGACCGAAGCGAGGGTCACCGGGTCATGAACCGCCAAGATGGCGAGCGCGAGCGCCGGACCCACACCGTGCGCACCCAGAAGCGTCTCGAAGCAGACACGTTCGTCGCGGTTCTCGAAGCCGTACAGGGTCTGGGAGTCCTCACGGATGTGGTGGTAGACGTGGAGGAACACCTCACCCTCGCCAGGGCTCATCGCTAGTTGCACCGCCGTGGCAGGCGACACGGTGACGCGGTATCCCACCCCCTGAACCTCGAACAGCAGCTCTCCCTCGCCCAGCCGGTCAAGGACCTTGCCGCGGAGCGACCCGATCAACGTCGGCCTCCCGAGGCGATGGTGACCGCATGGCGAACCGGCTCCATCGCCAGGTGGCAAAGAGCGAGTGCTGCGGCGTCGGCCGCATCGGGCGGGCGGGGGATCTCTGGCAGGTCGAGAAGGGTCTTGACCATGGTCTGAACCTGCTCCTTGGAGGCACTGCCGTAGCCCGCAACGGCTTGTTTGACTTGGTTTGGTGAGTACTCGACGACTTCACATCCCGACACCGCGGCCTCAGCCATGACGACGCCACTGGCCTGGCCGACAGACATCGCGGTGCGCACGTTCACCTGGAACAGCACTCGCTCGATGGCCATCGCAGAGATCGGGTGCTCACCCAGAAGGGAGCGGACCTCGGCCTGCAACTCTGCGAGCCGAACGTGGATGGGTAGCTGCGGATCCGTCGTGATCACCCCGAGGGCCCGAACCTCCGCGCGTCCCCGTCGCTTCGCGAGCACGCAGTAGCCGCAACGCGAGACGCCGGGGTCGAGACCGAGCACGAACATACGTACCCGACTCTAGATGGGGACTGCCCGGAGGTCGCGGATGCCAGGTTCGCACGGGCAAGCCCGAAGATGCCCCTCGGTGGCCCAGTGTCCTGCTCCCTGGCATCTTCGAGCTTGCCTCGGCCAGAACTTGACTCGCGCTTCACGTGATTCGACCTTCCGGGCTTCTAGTTGCCTGGGGGGCTGCGCCCACACGCACCCTCGCTGGCGCTCGGGATGCTCCCCATCGCCGGCGGAGTACCGGTGGCTGGTCGGTCCTGGCCGGTTCGCGTCTTCGACCAGGTCACCGGCTCGACTCCTACAGGCACATGGCGACCTGCCGATGAGTGCACGGTGACGGCAGCGGATCAGAAACCATCTGTGCCCCTCTCGGACTCCCCGGCTTGCATACCTCCGGTTGGCGGCACGACGACCCCGGTGAGCAGCCCCGACGAGCTGCGAGCCGACGCTCCGAGGCTTCCAGAAGGCGAGCTGGTCGTCGAGATGCGTCACGTCAGCCGCAGCTTCGGCAACGTACCGGCCCTTTCGAACCTGAACCTGTTCGTGCCCAGGGGTCGCATCACGGTGCTGCTCGGGCCAAATGGCGCTGGCAAGACCACCGCCATCCGAGTCGTGACCGGCGCCCTCAATGCATACCGCGGGCAGGTGCACACCTTCGGCCTCGACCCCGAGCGCGACGGCGAGAGCGTGCGCATGCGATGTGGGGTCGTCTCGGCGAAGCCCGCCCTGTATGACCGGTTGTCGGGATGGGACAACCTCGCCTACGCGGCGGAGCTCTACGGCCTCGGGCGCAACGCCACCGCTCAGATCCGCGAAGCGGCCGGGCGGTTCGGTATCCTCGAGGCCCTCGACCAACAAGTCGGCGGCTACTCGACGGGCATGAAGACACGGCTGGCCCTGGCCCGGAGCGTGCTTCACAACCCCGCGCTGTTGCTCTTCGACGAGCCGACCTCAGGCCTTGATCCCGAGTCCTCCCACGCGGTGCTCGACCTGATCCGTGAGATGACAGGCGAGGGTCGAACGGTCGTGATGTGCACCCACCTGCTGATCGAGGCCGAGGGCCTCGCTGACCAGATAGTGGTGCTCGAGAGCGGTACCGACCTCCTGTCGGGAAGCCAGGAGCAGCTGATCCGGCGGTACTGGCCCCATGACCTGGTGCGCCTGTCAGCCGAAGATCCCTCGATGCTCGACCAGGTTCGCGAGTGGGAGGGAGTCATCGAGGTGCAACCAGCCGCTGGCAACGGCAAGGGTGCTCTGGCAGACGTCCATCTTGATTCGCTGGCTCGGGTGCCTGACATCGTCGAGAAGTTGACTGGGAACGGCGTCCGGCTCACGCGGGTCGAACCGCACCACCCCAGTCTCGAGGAGCTCTACTTCGCCGTTCGCAAGGAGCGCCGAGCTTCGGGGATCGAGAGCCCCCTTTAGGACGGGCTTGCTCGAAGATGCACCTCGGTGACCCGTTGCGCTGTCCCCGCATCTTCGATCTTGCCCTGCCGAGCCCGACCGAGAACCTCGGCGGGCCAAGACCGCCAGTTGAGAACCGACGGGAACGATGGAGAAGACCGACATGGCATTCAGAAGGCAACGGATGTGGACGATCGCCCGGACCGACCTCAAGCAGCTGTTCGAGAGCAAGGACTTCTGGGTGCCGATGGCATTGCTGGGACTGATCTTCTTCCTGGTCGTGCCAGCCATCATCCTTGCGATCATCGTGAGCGTGGGGAACCAGGCCGCCGTGCAGCAGGTATCCCAGGCCCTGGACCTGCTTCCTGGGTCTGCCAAGTCAGCCGTGCCGTCGATCACCCCAGACGGCATGGCCGTGCCTCCCGAGGCAAAGGTCGCCTACACGATCGCTGTGTACCTGCTCTCGCCCGTCGCGGTGGTCGTGCCGCTCACCGTCTCGTCAGCTGTCGGTGCTTCAACCATCGTCGGCGAGCGCGAGCGTGGGACGGGTGAGTTCCTCGCCCACTCCCCCGCTGACACCCGAGAGATCTACCTCGGCAAGCTCATCGCGAGCCTCGTTCCCGGGTACCTCACGGTGCTCGTCGGCTTCGGGGCATACTCGATCCTGGTCAACCTCCTGGTCGGGCCCAAGATCGGGCGTTGGTTCTTCCCGACCTCGTCATGGTGGTTGCTGATCCTGATCGTGATCCCGCCCTTCATCGCTCTGGCCCTCTCGCTGGTGCTGCGCCTGTCTGCGCGCGTCCGCAGCACGGCCGCAGCGCAGCAAGCGACGGGCCTCATCACCCTCCCGCTCATCCTGATCGCCTACGGCCAGTCGACTGGAGGCCTCATCGGTGCCAATGCGATCGTGTTCACGCTGGGTCTGGGCGCGGTCGTGTGGGTCGTTGCCCTGCTGAGCCTCGTCCTGGGCCTGAGGTCGATCAAGCGCCAGCAACTGCTCGGGGTGGCTGACAACACATGACTCGGCGCTGCTCAATGCAGAGCCGCAACAGCCTTGACGATCTCATCTGTCGACCGGAAGGTCATGCCCGCAGTCGACCGGTGCGCGTACCGGACGACACCGTCTGGATCCACCACGAACACCGACCGGCGATAGAAACCGATCGGCCCCAGGATCCCGTAGGACTCACCCACCGCCTTGTCGACATCGGCGAGCAACGGGAAGGCGAACCCGTCCTCACCGACTGCGAAGCGCTCATGCTCGTCCACGCTTTGAGGGCTGATGGCAAGCACCTTCGCGCCGACCTGTTCGAACTGGTTGAAGTCGTCGGTGTAGGTGTTCAGCTGGACCGTGCAGACCGGTGACGAGTCGGCTGGGTAGAACACCAGGACGACCGGCTCGCCTCGAAGCTCGGACAGGGAGAACTCGCGCCGCTCGGACCCGTCGCCCGTGATCCCTGGGAGCTTGAAGTCAGGAGCGTTCTCACCGATCGTGATCATCGGGTGACTTCCTACCGCGTCTCGCCGGAGCCGTGCGAGTCCGCCTTCGGCGCAGCCTCGTCTCGGGCATCGCCGGTGGATCCAATCGCGCCAGCCGCGGCCACCAAGAGGCTGGGGCGGCGGGCACGCTGGGGCTCCACCCGTATCGAACCCCGGCGGCATTCGAGCTCGCAAGCGAAGCAGCTCATGCAGTCGTCGTGGTAGGCGATCACGTACCGGCCACCTTCGTCGACACGGATCACGTCCATCGGGCAGACGAGAAGGCAGACCCCACAACCGTCACAGGTGCCGAGATCGATCGATTCGATCATGGCTGGGCACCCGGGACGTCTGCGATTGCGCCGCTTGCCGGCCTTGCGCGGGATCGATCAGCGGCCCTCGCGTCTACGGCGTGCGGGTAGGTCCCGACGGGTACCTCCTCGGTCTCCACGATCAGGCGCGGATTCCCGCAACCGGTCGAGGTTGCCCGGGCGGACTGGTTGATCCAACGCAACCACCGATCGTTGTCAGTGTGAGGGTGATCGGCCCGCCGGTGATCGCCTCTGGACTCGGCACGTTCGAGGGATCCCACGAGGAACAGCTCGGCTGTCCTCACCATGTTCGCCGTCTCATGGGCCTTCACCAGATCGTGAGGGTCTGCGGCGCGCATCTGGCCGAGCACGTCGGACCCGAGCCCGGGCACGCTGTCCAGCGCGTTCTCCATCGCCTCGGGTGACTTCTGCAGGCACACGTCTCGGACGAAGAGCGCCCGTTGCAGCTGATCCAAGATCTCGTCTGGCCTCGGGCCAGCACCAAGCTCTGTGAGTGGTTCGAGTGCTCGCCGTGCCAGGCTGCTGACTGACCTGGGCGACACATCCACCAACGTCGTCCCTGCGACGTGGCTGGGCTGATGTTGCCTGAGGAATGCCGCCGCCGAGCGACCTGCCCGCTCACCGGACCACATGGCACGCATGCTCGACCAGCCGTTGAACAGGCCGGGGTCAAGAGCTTGGGCCATGCCAGCAGCGAACAGGCCCGGGACGTCAGTCGCGGCGTCGATGTCGGTCCTGGCGCCCCCGCGCAGCGTCTGTATGGCCGGCTCCCAGGTCTGGGGCTCGTCGAACACGTCGATTCCCGCTTCGGCGAGCCGTTCGAGGTTGACGGGCATGAAGCCTCCCATGCGAGCGAACGCCATCCGCAGGAAGCTGTTCTCGCCAGAGGCGGCGCGCAGGTCCAGACAGAACGGGCCGTTGCCCTGCTCGGCTTCTGCTGCCATCGCCTGAACCACATATGCGACCTCAGCGGCATCGCCGTCGGGGTGATGTGAAGCCATGAAC
>JAHFUU010000227.1 GCA_023264915.1 Microthrixaceae bacterium
TGTGACGGAGCCCGCACCGACAGCCTCACCCGATCACCTATCGCGCCTCACCAACAGGGCCTGTCAGGTATGGAGCGATGTCGTTGTGGCCCGGTGCGGCATCCTCCGATGTGAGCCTCAGTCGCCAGTCGATCCCTGCCGGCGGCGGTCGAGAAGCCACGCTCCGGCAATCGCGGCGATCGAGGCGATCAGCACCGGCCAGACACCGACGGCTACTGCGATCGTCGTGCCTTCGCGGCGCATGATCGTCGATTGGAGGACGGCCTGGCCGCTCACGCGGTCGTGCTCGGAGTTGTCCGACTGGCAGCGAGCCCTGTGGGTGTTGCCCGGTGCGGTGGTGATGTCGCAGTCGATGACGGTGCCGTCGGGAGCGACGATCGTGCTGAAGCCGGTGGGTGCGGACTGGGCGACCCAACGGCCGGTCTCGATGGCGCGCAGCGCAGAGCTGGCGACCTGTTGGGTCTGGACCTCGTTCAACCAGTAAGACGAGCCATTGGTTGGGTTCAACAGGACCTCGGCGCCGTGCTTGGTCGCGTCGGCACCCCTGTCAGTGAAGAAGATCTCCCATGACACTGCAACGCCCATGGTTCCCGACGACGTGTGGACGACGGCAGGGTTGGTGCCGGGTACCGCGTCCCTAGCCGGTATTCCAGCGCCTGAAGCGACGGCCTCGATCAGCGGTCTCAGCGGAACCCACTCACCGAAGGGCACGCGGGTCACCTTCTCGAACCGGTCACCGCGGGCCCCATCTGGCATGTAGACGATGGCCGAGTTGTGAAACGCCGTCATCCCCTCGCCCTCGGTCACACCGACGATCACCGGTGCGCCGAGCCGCTTGGCCAGCGCAGACAGCTGGCGATCCTCTGTCGTGCCAGGGATCTTGCCTGCCACCTCGACCACGTTCTCGGGCCAGACGACCAGATCCACCGGGCCAACGATCAGGTTGCTGGCCTCGAGGTGCCGCCGGAACACCGCGTCGGGATCGGTGTTGCCGATGCCGGTGCGCTGCATGCCGCCCCCTTGGACGACGGCGATGCGAAGCGGTCCTGTGTCATGGCCCCTGGGTGCTGTGAGGGACAGGAGGTACACGGCCAGGACCACGGCGGCGGCAACACCGCCGGCCCTGTACCGGCGCTCGTAGAGCGCCGAGAGAGCGACACCACCGATGGCGACGAGGGCTGACACACCGATTGCGTTGGCCAATCGCGCGGCCTGTGCGAGCGGTGCCGCGGCCTGGGACATCGCCAGGGTTGCGAGGGGCACGCCTTCGAAGGGCCAGCTCCACCTCCAGAGCTCTCCGAGGGTGATCGCCGCAGGAAGGGCAACCCAGCGGGCTGGGCGGTGCGGGGGCACGAGCACGGCGAGGGTGGCGAAGAACCCAGCGTAAGAGGCGCAGGCGATGATGTAGCCCGGCTGGGTCAGGTCGAACATCCACAACATCGACGGGAGAAGCCAGGCAGCTGCGACGAGCCAGGTCCGGCCGAACCGCCGGCTCCACGGCTGGTCTGCCAGGAGCCTGTCCCAACCGAAGATCCCGACGAAGGCCAGTGGCCACCACCCAAACGGTGGGATCGACAAGCAGATCGTCAGGCCACTGAGGATGCACAGCGCCGGGGTCTTGAGCCTCCGAAGGCGGCCTCGGGTACGCGACGGCGCCCGGTCGAGGCCGTCCCGGCCCAGATCTGTGTCGGTCGGGACGCCCGTGCCGGTCCTGGCCGTACCGGGCTCTTCTGAGATCCTCGCCATCGCGTCCCTATGATCATCGACCATCGCCCAGCCAACCAGTCAGGGCGTCCGACACGACGGTGATGGGGAGCACCCGACTGCCAGCGAGGGAGCGTTGGGGCGCAGCACGCCGGCCCACTGAGGCGCATCTTCGGGCTTGCCCGTGCGAACCGTGAGCGGTAGCGAGCGGGCCTCGCACGGAACCAGGTGCGAGCGCCCTTGGGCGCCCCAACAGATGAGGGCCGCGGATCCCATCCCAGCCACATGACTCGTCGGGCCGGGGCGAAGCCCCGCTAGCTTCTTGCGATGCACGAGACACCGACGATGCCGATCCGCGAGATCCCACCCCTCGAGGTCTTCGCTCCCGGGTTGTTCGCGGGGAGCGTCGCTCTGGTGACCGGCGGTGGAACAGGCATCGGCCGCCAGACCGCTCTGGGGTTCGCCCGCCACGGGGCCGACGTCGTGATCGCCAGCCGCGACGGGTCCCACCTCGAACCGACCGCGGCCGAGATCACCGAGATCGGGCGCGCGTGCCTGCCCGTCGTCACCAACATCAGAGACCCAGCGTCGGTGGAGGCGTTGAGAGACCGCACGTTCGACAGGTTCGGCCGGGTCGACTTCTTGATCAACAACGCAGGCGGCCAGTTCCCTGCGCTGCCCAGCGACATCAGCGACAACGGTTGGCGTGCGGTGGTCGACCTGAACCTGAACGGCACGTGGAACATGATCAACCGCTTCATGGGGCCGATGACCGATGCTGGCTACGGGTCGATCGTGAACGTCGTCCACATCTTCTCCTTCGAACGAGGAGCTCCGATGTTCGTCCACTCCGGGGCAGCCCGGGCCGGGGTCGTCAGCATGACCCGCACCATGGCGCCCTACCTCGGATACCACGGCGTGACCATCAACGCTCTCGCACCTGGGACGATCGGAACCGAGGGGATGCACGCCAACGAGGTCGGTCAGGTCGGCTTCGACGAGCAGGCCTGGGCCGAGGAGGTCGACCGGATCGCTCCGATGCGACGCATGGCGACCGCTGACGAGATGGCTGCGGTCATCTTGTTCCTGTGCTCACCCGCAGCCCGTTTCGTCAACGGCGCAGCGATAGTTGCCGACGGGGCGGAGCTGAGGGGCAACTGGACCGAGTTCTTCCCTCGCGGGGCGCTTTGAGCCTCGCCGGGTGCAGTGCCAGATGCCTGCCGGGCAAGGTCCCGGAGGGGGCATCGATAGATCGCCGCGCACCGGGGCAGCTCACCGGTCTGCGCCAGCCAGCGGCGCGTTCTCGTTGACCGTCGGGTCATCGGGGTACTTGCGGACCACGAGGGTGCTGTCGGTGCCGCGGTTGCCGACGTCCATCGGTGGCAGCTCGCCATCGGTGTCGACTGGCTTGCCAGCGTCGTCGAGCAGGCGCAGCTTCACGACTATCCGGTGAGTGGCCTGGCCGCGAGGGTGGCACGCGAAGAGGGTCGCGGTGTGTGCGTGGTGCTGGGAGGCGACTCCGATGTTGTTGGCGGGCACGATGATCGTCCCTCGGACCGCGTAGGTGAACCGCTTGCCGTCGACGGTGTCGAAGATGACCTTGTCGCCGGGCGCCAGCTCGTCGAGGCGGGCGAAGGGCTTCTGGTAGAGCGTGCGGTGCCCCGCGACGACCATGTTGCCGAGATCGCCGGGCAGGGGTGTGCCCGGCCAGTGGCCGGCGCCGCGGTCGACCACCGTCAGCGTGATGCCCTCGGCCAGGGCAACTGACACGTTGAGCTTGGGGATCCTGAGCGTACCGATCGGGATGTTGGGCGTCGGAGCGAACGGGTCGCGCGGTGGGGGATCGGGCAGCGGCAGGGTCGTGGTCGTCTCTGGCATGGTGTCCACGGCTAGCTGCGGGCGGGGCCGCGCCGTGGGCGCCGGCTTGCCGGTCTCGTGTCCGGCACCAGCTGCCTGTCCGGTGGCCAGCCCGGCATCGGGGTCCGTCGTGCCCGCATCCGGGTCAGATCCCACGGCCACTGCGATCGCACCCCCCACGACGACCAGCAGCAACAACGCGATCCCAACGCGTGCGTGCCAGGATCGCTGGCCCGTGCCAGCACCGGGTCCGGGGCCGACCGCCTCGCCGCCCGCGTAGCCGTCCCGCTCGTCCGGCCGGTGGAGCTCTGGATCAGGTCGGTGGGTCGCCATTGCAGCAGAGGG
Organism: Microthrixaceae bacterium; assembly: GCA_023264915.1. Lineage (GTDB taxonomy): Bacteria > Actinomycetota > Acidimicrobiia > Acidimicrobiales > Acidimicrobilacustridaceae > JACPNV01. Next base: position 3,907 of record JAHFUU010000227.1, read on the forward strand.
CGGCGCCGGCGGGAACAGAGACGCGCCCTGACCCATTGGTAGCGCAGGTTCAGGTCCCTGGGGTGGCGGCGCTGACCGCCGCCGTCGGGGCAGCCTCCTCGTCTGGACGCCAGGCTGTTCCCATCAGCCCCCCAGTGGCTGATCTGCACACCGATCTCTCGGCCGGTCGCGGTTCGGAGGGTCAATGTGTGAAGCCCGGAGGTACATCGACAATGGATCGCAACGGTGATGGGGCAATGGAGGCAGCGTGACCACCAGCAATGTGTGGGACACCGATGGGCTTGACATGTTGGACCCGATTTGAGAAGGTGCGGCGTGTTTGTCAGTGACCACTTAGTGGTGTGCCACTAGTTAAGTTCAGTGTCAATGCAAGTTTTCAGGCTACGAGCTTGACTAGCTGTGTAGAAGGGGGAGGAAGAATGGCCAGGTCTCGTTTGGCGCTCCTGTGCGTGGGGTTCGTGGTGGGGGCGCTGGCAGTGCCGGTGTTGCCCGCGCCACCAGCCCATGCCGTACTACCTGTCGACTACGTCGACCAGCAGTACGGCGTGGAGGTGCCGCCAGATGCCACGCCTCGTGTGGTCGCAGACGACAGCTATGCCGGCAACTCCAGGCTGCTCGAGCCCTTCACCGTCACAGCCGACACAGACCTCGGAGCACATCGTTCCAACTGGGGCAAGCCATGGACCGTCGTGTCAGCCGGCTCCATCGTGGCCCAGGCCTCGACAGGCCGGGCGGTGCCCCAGGGCTCGGGTGCACAGCGTGCTGTCGCGCCCATCGGCGCGACCAACCTGGCCAACTTCGACTTGAGCGTCGATCCAGTTCCGCTCGATCTCTCGGCGACCGTCAAGCCCGGCTCCAACGGTGGGCGCCTCCTGTTTGGCGTGGACGAGACCGGCGTGGCCTCCTACTTCTTCCTCAAGGTCCCCCCACTCGGCGGTTCGGGCACCGTCACGGTTGGAGAGAAGGCATCAGCCACCAGCGCCGAGGCAGTGCTCGCGTCGACCTCGGTGTCCCTCGACCCCGGTGTCCCGGTGCAGGCGCGGGTTCTGGGTGGCTCTGTCTCTGATGACGGCAACTGGTTCGATTGGCCGATCACCGTCGAGCTGTCCCAGAACGGTCAGTCGAAGCTGTCGTGGGCGCTCCCGACCGCCATCCACCACGCCGCGCTCTCGAGGATCACCAACACCTTCGTCGGCTTCGAGGGCGAGTCTGACTCGTGGTTCGACGACCTGCGGGTTGCCGACCCGCTCCGGGCCGACATCCTGGTTCCCTCATCGTCGAACCCAGCGCCACCGCCCGGTCCTCGCGCTGCGGTGGTCGTGATCCATGGCGGCACGTTCAGCGAGGGGTCCGAGAAGGACATGGACGCATGGCTCAACGACATGGCCTCCCGCGGCTACGTAGCGGTCTCGGTGGACTACCGCAAGCTGTTCGACATGCCTCCCACGACCTT
>JAHFUU010000006.1 GCA_023264915.1 Microthrixaceae bacterium
ACGGCGAAGATCACGATCCACACGATGTCGACGAAGTGCCAGTAGAGGCCCAGGACCTCGACCGTCTCAGATCTACCCTCTGGCAGCCGTCCGCGGAACGACCACAGAAGCGCGGAGAGCAACATGATCACACCCACGGTCACGTGCAATCCGTGCAAGCCGGTGAGGGTGTAGAAGGCTGAGCTGAAGCGGCTCGTGGTGAGGCCCATTCCCTCTCGCACGAATGCCGTGAACTCATAGACCTGACCGGAGATGAAGACGCACCCCAGGATCGCTGTGGCTCCGAGCCAGGTGCGCAGCCGGTGATGATCACCGCGCTCGATGGCTGAGACGGCGAGAACCATGGTGAGCGAGCTCGCGAGCAGGCAGAAGGTGGTGACCGACGTGAAGGGCACGTCGAACACCCCTTCCACGAATCGGCCGTCGCAGATCATGTCGCGCGGCCCTGGGCCCTCGCCGCAAACCGGGTACTTGTACAGCAGGAACGTCGTTATCAGCCCGCCGAACAGCAGGCATTCAGAGCCCAGGAACAGCCACATGGCCAGCTTGGAGTTGGAGATCCCGGTGCTGGTGCCATGGTCTATGTGAGCTACAGGCGCATGAACATCAACTGCCGACTCGCGGTGCACGGTCGCGCTAGGCAATGGGATCACGCTCCCCGGTCTCGTCGGTGCCTCCGGTCGCGACGATCTGTGCCTGACCGCTCTCTTGTGAGCCAGGATCGTGACGGTCATCGGCTCTGGAGTCGTCGTCAGGCGGCTCGAAGCACCAGCCGTAGATGCCGGCAACGACGACGATGGCCCCGACGAGCGAGAGCCACAGGCTGAAGATGAGGCCGTAGGCGATGATCGGAAGCCCGAGTGCCGTCACGAGTGGCCAGTATGAAGGCGAAGGCAGGTGCACATCGCGCCCATCGCCGTGCTGCACCACATCGCCGGTATCGGCTATCCGTACCAGTCGGTGATCGGGAGTATCTGCGTACTTCCGGTACCAGAAGTCGTCGAGCCGGCTGACCGTCGGTTGAGGATCGAAGTTGTACGCGGGGGCCGGGCTCGGGATCATCCATTCGATGGTGCGCGCATCCCAAGGGTCAGGCCCCGGCGGTGGAAGGTCCCGGGCCTTCCGCTTGGAGTAGAAGATGTTGAAGATGAACAGGAAGATGCTGCACGCGAGCACGTAGGCGCCGACTGTCGCGACCTTGTTCCAGAACTCGAACCCGAAGTTTGTGTCATAGGTGTAGGTACGCCGAGACATCCCCTGCATGCCAAGGATGTGCATGGGTCCGAACGTGAGGTTGAATCCGATGAGCATGAGCCAGAAGTTGGCCTTGCCGATCGTCTCGTTGAGCATGTACCCGAAGGCCTTGGGCCACCAGAAGTAGAAACCTCCGACGAACCCGAAGAAAGCGCCCCCGAAGAGCACGTAGTGGAAGTGGGCAACTATGTAGTAGGTATCAGTCTGCTGGGTATCCGCTGGGGCAACCGCATGCGTCACGCCAGAGAGGCCACCGATGGTGAACATCGTGATCAGGCCGATCGAGAACAGCATGGGCGTGTCGAAGCGCAACTTGCCCCCCACCATCGTGGCGGTCCAGTTGAGGATCTTCACGCCGGTCGGCACCGCGATGAACATGGTGGTGAGCGAGAACACGGTCACCGAGATGGGACCTATGCCAGAGACGAACATGTGGTGTGCCCACACCCCCCATCCCATGAACCCGATGGCGACGCCGGAGAAGACGATGAAGGTGTATCCGAAGATCGGCTTGCGGCTGAAGACCGGCAACAACTCAGAGACGATGCCGAAAGCCGGAAGGATCATCAGGTACACCTCGGGATGCCCGAAGATCCAGAACAGGTGCTGCCAGAGCAGCGGGTTGGCACCGGATTCGACGTCGAAGAACTTGGCTCCGAACAACCGATCGAGCATCAACAGGATCTGCGCCGCTGTGATGACAGGGATGGCGAAGAGCAGCAGGAACTGCGTGACCAGTGTCATCCAGGTGAAGATGGGCATGCGCATGAGCGTCATGCCTGGGGCCCTCATGTTGATGATCGTCGTGATGAGATTCACCGCGCTGGTGAGAGACGCTATGCCGGCGAGGATCAGGCCCAGGTTCCAGAAGTCGATTCCGTGTGTGGGAGAGAACTGCGCCCCGTTGTTGGGCGCGTACATGAACCATCCCCCGTCGGCTCCCCCGCCCAGGGCCCACGAGGTGTTCAAGAAGACGCCGGCGAACGCGAAGCACCAGAAGCTGAACGCGTTGATGCGAGGAAAGGCCACGTCCCGCGCCCCGATCTGCAAGGGCATCAAGAAGTTGGCGAACGCTGCGCCTATGGGCATCACGACGAGGAACACCATCGTCGTGCCGTGCATCGTGTAGACCTGGTTGTAGGCCTCTGCTGAGAGGATGTGCTGGCGAGGTGCCCACAGCTGCGTGCGGATGAGGATCGCCTCGAAGCCGCCGATCAACAAGAAGAACAGCGCTGAAGCGCCGTACATGATCCCGATCTTCTTGTGGTCGATGGTGGTCACCCACGATCGCCATCCTGTGCTGGCCCTGGGCCGGGTGTACACACCCAACGGACTGACGTCGACAACTGGGCTGGCGGCGGCTGGTGACAGCTCGGGTAGAGGCCGACTTCGCGTGATCGCCATCTCTAAGCGCGCCTCATCGACGGACCAGCGCTCACTTGGGGCCCACGCGAGCCGCAGGACTCGGGGCGGGGCGGAACGCCGCTGGGAGCAATCATCTGAGGGTCTCCAGGTAGGCGATGAGGAGCTCGATCTGCTCCTCGGTCAGGCCGAGGTTGGGCATGCCGCGGAGCTTGCCCGTCGGGTTGCCTTCGAGGACGCCGTCCGCGTACGGGTTCTCGTCGGCCAGGTTGGCCATGGGCTTCGCCTTGCCCGGGTCGCGCAGCCAGGCTGCCAGAGCCGGCCTCCACATCGGGTTTGCCGGATCGCCCGGGTTGGCAACATCACGAGGATCTCCGCAACCGTCGGCGACGTTGTCGGTCCTGCATGGGTTCTCAGGGCGGTTGAACAGGCTGTAGCCGACAGCTTGGGTGTTGGGCCTGTTCGGGTAGTGCGAGTTGAAGATCGCCCCTGCGAACATGCCGCGACTGGCGAAGTGGGTGAGATCTGGTGCCGTACCGGACACGAGGAGATCCTTGACTCCAGGTTGCTTCTTGCCCCCGACCTGATCGAGTCCGGCAACCTTGGAGTCGTTGATGCCACGCACACGATGACATGAGGAGCACAGCAGGCTCTTGAACGCCTTCTGGCCTGCGACCGCTCTCGGATCAGCCCCTGATTCGCTCTCTAGATCTCGGGCTGGCTTGCGCTGGTTGTCGAGCCACTGGCGGAACTCATCTGGCGGCACGATGCGCACGAGCATCCGCATGTTGGCATGGGACAGGCCGCAGAACTCGGTGCACTGGCCCAAGAAGACGCCCGGCTTGTCGCCCTTGAGCTTCCAGTGGGTGTACATGCCCGGCACGGCGTCCTTCTTGCCGTTGAGGTTGGGGATCCAGAACGAGTGGATCACGTCGTTGGATGTCTCACGCAGGCTGACTTCTTGGCCAACCGGTATCACCAGCTCGCTAGCCGCGACGATGTCGCGGTCGGAGTCTTCGGGAAACGCCCCCGCCTCACCGCCGGTGCGCGGGTTGCCGTCGGCGTCGAGGTGATAGCGGAACCCCCACCACCATTGCTGGCCGAACACCTCCACCTTCATGGCGTCGGGCTCGGGCTTGTCCAGCTTGGAGATCGTGGACACCGTGAAGAACCCGATCACCGCGAGCAGCACAGCCGGCACCAGAGTCCAGACGATCTCGAGGACCTTGTTGCCCTCGGTCTGCTTCCCGAACTCTTCGATGCCGGCCAGATCGGGCTTCTCGCGGTACTTGATGGCGATGAAGCACACCGCTCCGATCACAACTATGCCGATGGCCGCGGCAAGCAAGAAGACCGGGTTGACGAGATCCTGGATCGCCTGCGCGTTCGGACCCTTGGGGTCAAGGGTGTTCAGGGGCCGGTTGTCGGTCTGGAACCAGTCCCAGCCCTGCTTGAGGAAGACCCACGTGACGACCAGGCAGGCCAGGAACCCGAACGCGCGCAGGCCTGCGGGCGTCGGTTTGCGAATGACCTCCGCTGCCGGCGTGTACCCATCGTCAGGAGTGAGCTCCTCAGATTGGGCCTTGCCGGAGGAGGCCTCGCTCATCACCTGTCCGTTACGACGACGATCGAGGAGCCAGATGCCTGGGCCGGACCCAGGTGCACGATGCGACCGCCTGCACCGCCTTGTGAGGTGGACTCGACCTTGGTGAACTCGCGCTCACCCCGCACCGCCGCCACGACACCGCCAACCAGGAGCGCAGCGCCCAGCAGCACGAAGATGACCGTCAGCAGGGCCTTGCTCGTGTTCGGCGCGAAGGCCACGAGGCAGAACACCAGGCCGAAGACGACAAAGGCTGCCGCGAACACGATCACCGACTGGGTCTTGTTGACGGTGAGCAGGACCCGAGACACCCCGAACACCACCAGCCCGATCCCGGCGATAGCCAGGACAGGGATGCGCAACGGGTCCACGAAGCGGTGGTAGATCTCGCTGTTCACCTCGTCATCGCCGGTTGCGCGATCGGCCCATGCTAGAAAGGTCCAAACCACGGCGCTGACGACCAGCAGGCCGATGCCGGCGATCAGCACCTCGTGCTTGGCCACCCAGCCGATCCCGATCAAGCCCACCGACAGCGCGCCGATGAGGGGCCAGTAGTTGGCGCCAGAAGGAGCTCGGGTCAGCGGAACGGTCTCGGTCTGCACAGCTTGGGCTTCAGCTTCGGGGTCAGCGTCACGGAAGGCTACCAAGAGGCAAGCCAAGAACGCGGCTACCGCAGCAACAGAGACCCAGACGACGTAGACGATGTGGCTGCCAACGGGGCCCTTCCAGCCAAGGCTGAGCGGCCCGCTGACGGCGTTGACCAGATCGTTGTTGTGTACGAAGGGAAACTCGCCGTTGAACTCGAACGGCGAGGCCGAGTTGGTGGCAAAGCCGAACAGCGCCGCGAACACCAGCGCAAGGATGGCCCAACCGGCATACAGCCGGAACATCGGAGTGAACATGCGGGAACGGAGCATCGCGACCTACTTGGTTATGTAGATGACGAGATAGATGACGAAGAAGACGAGCACCGAAGCGTGCCAGAACAGCGCAGCCGCTGATATCCCGTCGTGCTGGCGGCTCGTGAACTGACCGCCGAGAGCGCGGAAGGCCATCAGGACCACGAAGGCCATCGCCCCCAGGACCATGACCAGATGGCTTGCAGTGATCGCATAGACCAGGACAGCGGACTTGGAGGTGCTGGAGAGGTCGAACCCCATGACCGTGTAGAGGTAGGCCGCCATGTTGACATAGGCAAAGCCGAGCAGAAGGGTGACCCCGAGAGCCAGATAGGTGTTGACCCGGTCGTCGTGCTTGATGGCCGACACCGCCCACTGGACCGTCACAACCGACAGCAACAGCGTGAACATCATCACGTTTGGCTGCGTGAGCGGGACCTTCGCCGCTTCGGGGAACCAAGCCTCCCTGCCACTGATCGCCGCTGAGCGAAGCGACAGGTACATCCCGATGAGGCCGAGGAAGTACATGGTGCAGGCCGCGGTTACAAAGCCCGTGGCCACGACGAGCACTCGGGGGCGTGTCACGGGTGGCGCGGGTGCAGCGGCTATGGGCACTGCCATGAGGCAAGCCTCCTGCTAGGGGACCTGATGCAGTCGGGACTCTAGCCAGGGCGCTCGGGAGGCCGACAATCCAGGCTCAGGCCCAATGGCGGACCAGCACGTCAGCCGCCATGGCACCGAAGAGCACCGTGAGGTAGGTGATGGAGAACGCGAACAACCGCATGGCTGCCTGGGTCGTGCCCTTGCGCAGCACATCGAGTGACATCCACCAGAACAGCGCTCCTGCGACGCCGGCAACGCAGAGATAGAGCACTCCCATGCCTGCTACGGGGGCAAATGCCACACCGAGAAGCACGACGATGCTCGAGTAGGCCAGGATCTGGATCCCCGTCTCGCGCATGGTCGACACCGACGGGAGCATCGGGACCGACGCAGCGGAGTAGTCCTCGCGGTACTTGATCGCGAGAGCCCAGAAATGAGGTGGAGTCCAGAAGAAGATGACCGCGAACAGCAACAGGGGCTGCCAAGCGACGCTGTTGGCCACAGATGACCACCCGATGAGCACAGGCACCGCACCGGCAGCACCACCGATCACGATGTTCTGCTTGGACGTTCGCTTTAGCCAGACGGTGTAGATGAACACATAGAACAGGCAGGCCGAAGCCGCCAGAGCGGCCGACAGCGGGTTGACGAAGGCCCATAGCCACGCGAATGCGATCACCTCGAGGCTGACGGCGAACGCCAGCGCGTCTCGGGGAGCGATGGTGCCGGTGACCAGCGGCCGGTTGCGCGTCCGCTGCATCCGAGCATCGATGTCGCGATCGACGTACATGTTCATGGCGTTGGCCCCACCCGCTGCCATGGCCCCACCAACCACTGTCGCCAGCACGAGCCACGCACGCGGCAACCCTCCCTGGGCCACGACCATGACCGGCACCGTGGTGACCAACAGCAGCTCGATGATCCGGGGCTTGGTGAGAGCGATGTAGGCGGTGACTCGTTCACCGAGACCGGGAGCGTGGGTGGCCTCGGGCACCCCAGCCGTCTGCATCCACGGCACGATAGGCGCTCCGCAGCCCGTTTACGACAAATCCTCGGTACCGCCGCCGCCAGGAGCTGAGAGGGGCCGACCTTGGGCCCCAGCGTGCATGGTGGTTCGCTGGACACCGATCGGCCAAGATCCGCACGGGGGTGAGCGGCCGAAGGTGACGCTGTGCCCAGTGGCCAGCTCGCCAACAACGGGATCTTTGCGGGAGCATCAGGATCGGCGACAATGGACCCGTGCGAGCCATTGCGCCGATGACCTCCCCCACAAGAGTCGATCCAAGCTCTGAGGAGCGGACGGATCCCGATCTGCCATGGGTCGTGCTCGTGTGGAACGATCCCGTGAACACGATGGACTACGTGACCTTCGTGTTCCAGAAGCTGTTCGGATACTCAATGGCCGAAGCCGAGTCACTCATGCTTGACGTCCACCACAAGGGTCGTGCTGTCGTGTCTTCAGGGACACGTGAGAAGGCAGAGCTTGACGTCTTCAGGCTCCACGAGCACGGCCTCTGGGCCACGATGCAACAGGACTGAGCCCTGTGCCTGACGAGCGTGCGGAGCCCGACGGCAATGAAGGCGAGGCCGAACACGAGCCGCGACAAGACGGGGAGGCTGACGTCGGGGAGGCTGACGTCGAGGAGAGCGTCGTCGTGTTTGCACCGCTGCGTTTCGTCCTCCCTGTTGAACCAGGCGGGTACTTCGTCGCCTTGCCTGATGCGTTCCGGAAGGTTGTCATCGACCAGATCCAGAAGGTGCGGGAGCGGATCATGTCCGATTCCCAACACCCAAGCCTGCGCCGCATCTTCCCTGTTGCCTACGTCGACAACCGAGCCTTCGAGGACGAGTACCAACGGCTCATGAGGAGCGAGATGATCGAATCAAGGCTGGCGGCATTCGACGTCGTGGAGCAGACCCTTCAAAAGGACGTGATCAACGAAGCGCAGCTGCTGCTTTGGATGCAGTCGGTCAACGTCGCGCGCCTGGCACTTGCGGCTGCCGAAGGCTTCGACGAGGAGGAGAACATCAAGATCCCGTCAGATGATTCGCGCGCGCAGAGCTTCGAGATCTTCGAGTTCCTTCAGGCACTTCTCCATGACATCGTCGAAGCCCTCCGGGCGGGCGGGGCACTCGATCCCAAAGGCCCGTCCCGATGAGCGTCAGCGCCGTCGCTTGCTCACGGGCATGCTGCCTTGGCGTCAGCGAACCTCTTCCTCAATGCGGCGACGTCCGAAGCCTCGCTCGTAGCCTCGGCCACCGAGATGTTGTCAGTGAACGCCTTGGCAATGCAGTCCGAACGGGACTCTGAACGGCTGTCCTGAAACGCACCCGCATACACATATAGACGCACAGTGGGAAGCGCGAACACCTCACTCGGCTTGCCAACGATGTGGGCGTCGGCCTGGGGACCCGGATCACAGGTCGTGATCTCGAAGCGGTCATCTGACTGCTCAACGGCCGTGGTGGCCGCCGACGGCATCTCGCCTTTCCATTCCTGCAGGATCGGGGACAGAGCAGCCGCTGCCGCCGGACCGTCGCCAGCCACGACAACCTTCGCACACAGCTTGCCCTGATTCCGGTAGGCAACCATTGCGTCACCGTTGTAGTTGTCAGCTGCCTTGAGAGCCTGGTGCGGATCCACCCGCGCAGACAGCATCATGAAGAAGTCGAGGACACCAATCCGTTCGGTCTCACTCGAGGGCTCTCCAGAGGATGACTGGAGCTGCACCTTCTCCATGCCCTTGGGGACTGCGGGCTCGTGCACGTCGGTGACTGCACGGCCGTTGAAGTAGTCGTTCGGGTCAAGGATCTGGCCCTCGCTGGGCGGTGGGTGACGGAGCGCTCTGTCGACCTCGGCGTTCCCACCCTTGGCCTCGAGCAAGTCGAGGAACGGCGCCCCGAACGCATAAGGGGCAGAGAACGAAGCGAGCAGCACGTCAGGAACGGTGGACACCTGCCCCTTGGCCTGATCCGCGTCCTTCTTCTCCTGCGCCTTGTAGGTCTTCTGCTCAGAGTCCGGTAGCTGAGCAACGAACTTGTTCTCGATGCGCACAGCATCACCTTCGATCACCGTCCGGAACGCGGTGCGCTCGTCATCGGAGGACAGCTTGGTGAGCCGCGTCAGGTCGAAGCTCTGATCTTGGAGAACATGGGTCAACTCGTGAACGATCGTGACCTTGTGGGCGAGGTCAACCTCAGTGCCTCTCACCGAGATCCGCTTCGTCCTGGGGTCATAGGAGGCAAGCGTCCCGCCTTGGCGCAAGGTGTTGGACTGCTCCAACAAATTCACCTCACCCTGGAGCAGGCCGAAGGCCCTGAAGAGCTCGACGGCCTGCTGCAACTGTTGCTTCTGCTCATCGGTCTGGTCTGCTTCGGCTTCGGGAGCCGAGACGTGCGCTTTGAAGTCGTCCTCGGACATGAAGTCGACGTAGACAGGGTGCGTGAAGTCGAGCTTCCGGGTCTTCGACACGAAGGACACGAGGTCCGAGATCCGCGGATCCCATGCCGGCGGGTAAGCGGAGCTGCGCGCCACGACGATGAAGGCGCCCGCTGCCAGAAGGGCCACGACAGCAACCACGGCGACCGAGATCACCAGCGGCCGCATCTTGGACGGCTTGGCAGCAGGTGGGCGCACCATGGGGAACCCCCAAGGTTGCGCTTGCCCGGGTGGGAGCCGCTCTGCGGAAGGCCAGCCTGGAATCGGGCCGTAACCCGGAACGTCGCCGTAGCCGGGGGGTGGGCCATAGCCTGGCGGAGGGCTGTAACCGGGGGGCGGGCCGTAGCCGGGGGGCGGGCCGTAACCGGGTGGAGGGCTGTACCCGGGTGGAGGGCTGTACCCGGGGGGCTCGTCACCTTGGGGCAGGACCCCGTCCGGCGATTGGAGATGGCCTCCAGGCACGCCATCGCCTGGCAAAGGCACACGACCCTGACTAGAGCTGGACCCCGCTGGTTCGCCGTGATCCGGCGACGAATCGGCGGCGGCTGAGACCGGTCCTCCAACGGGATCGTGCACTGGGCGCAACGGGGTGCGACAGACACGACAACCTGAATCGTCGTCAAAGACGATCGCCCGGCACACCGGGCAGTTTGACATGGTCAACAGTCGGCTCGATCCGTGCAGCTCAGCAGGTCGCCAACCGTATCTGGTCTGAGGCTGGGCCCCGGGGCGGTCTCGTTGTGGCATGTGGGCAAGCCGCCTCGTGTCGGCCGTCCACATCTCACGATCTTTGCCAGCAACAGCCCTGCTATGGTCGACCGCCTGCCGCGCAGGAGACCATCTCATGGCAACCTGCGCTCAGGAACCACACCCAAGACCGGCCCCCATCGTCCAGCGGCCCAGGACACTGGCCTTTCACGCCAGCAACACGGGTTCGAATCCCGTTGGGGGTGCCAGCTGTGGCATCTCGGCCTTTCCCGCGGTGCGGCCCAAAGCGTTAATGGCGACCGTCGAGGAGTCGATAGGAGACGGCCAACCGGGATCCACCAGAGGGGTAGGGCATGGATGCGAGCGACGTGATCGATACGCCGATCCCAAAATCCTTCGATGAGCTGGGCATTCCTCCTGCTCTGGTACACGATCTCATCCTCCGGCAGGCGCTCAACGACGGTAAGACCTCCACGGTCCAGCTCTCTGAGAAGATCTGCATCAGCCCCGTTCTGATCCAGATCGTCATCGAGGAGCTGCGAGACCTGAGGTATCTCGAGGTCCAGGGCCTCGACGGCCGTGACTACCAACTCGGGCTCACAGAATCGGGGCGTTCACAAGCGCTGGACCGCATGGCGCTGTGCCGCTACACAGGTCCAGCCCCCGTGAGCTTGTCCGCCTACACCCGAGTGATCGCTGACCAGCGGGCCGACCCCAAGATCAACCTGGACGAGCTGCGCGACGCGTTCTCTGACCTCGTCATCAGTGACCGGCTCCTCTGCGAGGTAGGTCCAGCCGCGATCGCCGGCGGCGCCATGTTCCTGTACGGCCCCCCCGGTACAGGCAAGTCAAGCATCGCCGAGCGCCTGCTGCGCGTCTATGGCGACTACGTGCTCGTTCCATACGCCGTCGAGGTAGACGGCCAGATCATCTCGGTGTTCGACCCCGTCGTTCACCGGCCATACCAGAAGCAGCCTGACGACATCGATCGCCGCTGGCTCGTGTGCAAGCGCCCTTTCATCATCGTCGGCGGCGAGCTGCACCGCGAGATGCTCGACCTCGCCTACCAGGAAGGCAGCGGCATCTACCTGGCCCCCATTCAGATGCAGGCCAACAACGGCGTGCTGGTCATCGACGACTTCGGGCGCCAGGCAGACCTCACGCCCCAAGAGCTGCTCAACCGGTGGATCGTGCCGCTCGATCGGCACATCGACTACCTGACCCTCGACTACGGCATGAAGTTCGAGGTTCCATTTGACGCCAAGATCGTCTTCTCCACCAACCTCGAGCCCAAGACCTTGGGAGACGAGGCGTTCTTCAGGCGCATCCAGAGCAAGATCCTGATCCCAACCATCACTGACGACCAGTTCGACGAGGTTCTGCGGAGGGTGGCTGAGTCCTATGGCGTGACCTTGACGCCTGACGCGTCAACCCACTTGCGCTGGATGAGTCGCGAGCTCGGCGACGGCGACCTGCGCCCATACCTCCCGGGGGCCGTGTGCAAGATCCTGAGCGCCATCTGCACCTTCGAAGAGCGAGAGATGGTGCTTGATCCTCCGATGATCGAGCGGATCGCCAGCATGTACTTCACCCACGCTGACGACACGACTGAAGAGGACCTGATGAAGGCCGCCATGATGCAGGGGATGCCCATGGCCGGCATGCCCATGCAAGCGATGCCGATGCAGACGATGCCGATGCAGGGCGTGCCGATGCAGGGCGTGCCGATGCAAGGCGTACCGATGCAAGCCATGCCCGGCATGGCGCCGTTTGACCCCCGTGTCACAGCTGAGATGTCATCAAGCTCCGTTGCCTCAGCGATGGACCAGTCAGCAGCTCCGCCCAAACCCAAGACGAGCATCTTCGCTGCACCGTCCCCAAACAACGACAAGACCGAGACACCGTCGGCCGGCCCGAACTGGACGTCAGCTGCCGCAAAGGCGGTCGCGGCGCTCCAAGAAGACGACGAGGCCGGAGGCGAGGAGGAGGCCCAACCACCAGAACCGTTGGACGAGTCGACTGCTGAGACCTTCTGACGGGCTCACCGCTGCCCGATGAGCCAAGCGGGGCATGGGAGCGTCGACCCCTCTTCATCTCGGGGCGGCGTGCCCGGCCAGTGTGGTTCGGTGCGAACGGCCAATCCCGATCGCATCGACTGCCTGTCCCCCGTTGGTGTCCTGACCGTGCCTTGGTCACGGGCGCGCGAACTGGTTGGTGGTGCGAAGCGTTGTCCGCGCTAGTCTCTCCGAGCCCCCTGTGGGTGTTCTGGTCCCGTGGTGCAGTTTGGAGTGCACGCTGGCCTGTCAAGCCAGAGGTCGCGGGTTCAAATCCCGTCGGGACCGCACCTCGCCAACCCCGAGTAGGGTTGGCAGACCCCCGTCCGGTCCCAACCGGGCGGTACCCGGTCGGGTAGCTCAGTCGGCAGAGCGTCCGCCTGAAAAGCGGAAGGTCACCGGATCGACGCCGGTCCCGACCACCACAGGAACCACCAGGTCAGGCCGCATCTCGGGTCTGGCCTGGCGCCGTTTTCGGGCGCCCAATCGGGCCGTCGTGCAACAACTGTTCAACATCGGCGAGGTATAGCCCCACAGCCTCCGGAGCCGTGCGGACAGGTTCGAATCCTGCCGAGGAGCACCAAGGAGCCGAGCGGTGACCATGGTAAACACGCTGGTCACGCTGCGGGTCGGTTGACCGCCAGAACCGTGATCGACCGGCATGCGCCGGGATCTGTGGGACCAGTGTGGGACCGGAGCGCCCGTCAGCGAAGTTGCAGACAGGGCAGGGATGCATCGAGCCGCCACTCCTCGCCATCTTCTCGCACCGTGATCAGGAACGTGGACTCGACATTCCAAGGCACGAACGGATCGCCTCGGCGTTCCACCCGGAACTCAGTTTGTCCGGAAGCGAGCTGCTGTCGGAGTGCTTCGAGCTCAGACTGGGTCGGTTCGCCATAGAGCCACCAGACAGCGCTGCCTGTTCCCGCTCCTCGGGTGCGGCCGAACACGTCAACGCAACCAACCAGTGGCGGGGCGAACTGGATATGGCCGTCTTCCCACGCAGTCCAACGACCCGGAAGAGTCTGCTCAAGAGCCGTCTCGACTTCGTTCGTGACCCTGTCGGCCGCCTGTCGGTAGTTCTCATCGAACGCCGAGCCATCCGGAGCGTCGTTGCGCGTCTCGGTCACAACCACGGTTCCGGCCCCGGCCACGAGCAGGATGGCCACGACGCCGGCCACAGCGCGCCCACGCGTGTGCCGCCGCATCCACAGCGTCGCGATCGCGATCCCCGTCGTCGCCACCAGGGTCGCCAAGAAGACCACGAATGCGGGACCGAGCGCATCGAACTGGTAGCTGCCTGATGCCAGCGACACCACCCAACACGCCGCCACAGCCGGGATACCAACGACCGCAAGCGCCCCGGCGCATCCAATCGCTATACCTCCGCGCCTCCGTACGGTGCCCCCCTCGGGAACGGAATCCTCGTTCATCGCCTCACCAAACCAATGGGCATCAGATGATCGTTTGGAATGCGGAGAAGCCCCCAGGGGTGTCGGTGGGGCACGACTAGATCCACCCTGTCCGTGCGCACACAAAGCTGAACCTTGACCTCATCTCGCTCTCACCAGTGAACGAATCGTGCATGCGCCCAAGGTACGACTCTCAGCCGACATGCCACGCGATGACAGCGTCCTCGCGAGATTCCTGACCCTCAGAGGCCTAGTAGGTCATGAGGCAACAGACGAGTGCATTCGCTCGATCGGGAACGTCCCGGTGATGCGTTGTGCGACGCTGCAGGCGTCGAGCGACAAGCTCGGGAAGCTGCTCGACTACTACGCGGCGCAGCGGCTCAGGCTGAGCGGTGACCGCACCGGGCCTCGTCCAGCCACGCCTCGATCTCCACCGGATCGAGCCGCAGCAGCCGCCCCCACTTCAGGAACGGGATCCGCTGCTCGCTCACCAAACGGCGCACATGCCGCACACCCAGCCGCCGCCCCACCGCCGGCAGATCGAGCAACGGCTCCCGTTCGTCACCTCGAGCATCCACGACACACCTCCACGATCGACGTTCCACCGCGCGAGGCCGATGAGCACCGGGGAATCTCGCGAAAGTGACCGAAGGTGCCCGTGCCTCCAGCATCGAGGCCTGCCAGACTAAGGGGCGTGGCCGCGCCAGCCCACAGCGAGCTCCATGGTTCCGCTCGCCTCGTCGACCGTGCCCTGCGGGCTGTCGAGGAGTCGACCCATTCGCTGCGCCAGCGGCTACTCGCCCGCAAGTTGGGCCAGACTGTTCCCAGCGACCATCGGACGGCAACTGCAAGCGACGAGCACGGGCTCACCGCTGAAGACCTCCGCCGCCATGCCGCTGAACTCCGCCGCCGGGCCAGGTGAGCTTCCGCCTCGTCGGCGCTGATCTCCTCGAACGGTGGTACGAGACAGAGCCTGACGCTGATCGCCAAGCGACGATGGACGAATGGCTCGCCGATCTGCTCGACGAACCGTGGTCACGATCCCACGATGCCGTTCCGGGGCCCAATGAGCTACTTCGCGTCGCCATCGTTCCCGGCACCGGTTGGGCAGTCGAGTTCCTGATCAACGACGGCGCCCGTCAGATCGAGCTGAAGGGCTTCATCGGCCTGTGATGCGGAACCCTCACGTCAGCCGCTGTAGACCCCGGTCACGGACCAGCCGTGGGCTAGCCAGTCGTGATTGGACAGCGGGACTGGTCGTAGCGGGTCACGGGCGAGCGAATGGTCATCGACGAGTGATCCGCAGCGACAGCATGGAGAGGGTTGCTTCCCCGCCTCCTACGACTCTAACCTTTACATTCGTGACCGAAGTAAAGAAAAGACGTCGGGGGACCTCCCGGCTCAGCTCCAAACACCAAGTCACCATTCCCGCTGACGCGCTGCGCGCCGCCGGCCTCGAGGTCGGCGAGCGCCTCATCTTTCACGCCGAGGGTCCAGGCCGGGTCGTCCTCGAGCGCGAGGCCGACGTCCTCGACGAGTTCTCCGGCACTTTGACCGGCGTGTACGAGCCGAACGAGCTCATCCACCTGCGCGACGAATGGGACTGACCGTTCTCGATGCCGGCGTCATCATCGGTTTCCTCGACAACAACGACGCCCACCACCTCGCAGCCCACAAGGCCCTCCGCGATGCACGCGATCGCAACGACCGTCTGATCCTGCCGGCATCGGCCTTCGCCGAGGTACTCGTCGGCCCCTCACGCAAGGGCCCCAAGGTCGTGGCCCCAGTCCAAGCGCTGGTTCGACGGGTTCCCCTTGAGATCCAGCCCCTCGATGCAGACATCGCAGTGGCCGCCGCAGCCTTACGTGCTCGCCATACCTCTCTGAAGCTTCCCGACGCGCTCGTGATCGCCACCGCGGATCACCTGAACGCGGACCACCTCGTCACAACCGACCGCAAGTGGCCGAGTCGATCCAAGCTGAAGATCGCCGCGACCCTCACGGAGCTCGGGTCAACCGCAACCTGACGCTACCTGAACAACGCTCGCTCGGGTCTCGGCTGCAACCAGCCGAAGGTTCACGAGGAGTTGTCAGGAACCGAGAAGGTGGTGCATGTCGAGGACGAATCCGATGACCAACATCACATAGATCGCTGCACCGACTCCCGCATAGGCCCAGCGGTACTTGTGGTCTGCGGCGAAGAAGCGGCGAGCTGCGAAGAAGATCGCAACCATCGAGATGACGCCGAGAACAAGACCGAGGATCGGGCCAGCCGTTCCCGTCAGGTCGACTACCGGCGCGACCAGCGGGATCGCGACATAGGTGACCAGGCAGCGCGTCGCTGAGATGGCGATGGACCGAGAGAAGGCGTTCTGAGCCTCGAAGATGCTCACCTTCGGAGCATCCTCCGGGAGCATCAACAGCTTGCGCATGCGCCGGTCAGCCAGAGACCGAACAGGCTCGTCGATGACCGGCGTGGTCACTTGGGACTCCATGGCGACCACGGTATGCGCCCCTCCGCCCAGAAGCACATCGCTTGGTCGATACATGGTCACAGCTCGCCCGTGGGGATCACCACGGTCATCTGTCAGAGCGCCGTCGCATGGCCGGGATCACCTCATGTGCACGGATCCGCCACCGCAACCAGCTCGGGTCAATGGAGATCGCGCAGATACCAGCCGGCCGTGGGCGGGAATCAGTCCCGGATTGCTTCTGGCGTTCAGGCTCCCTGGTAGTCAAAGCCCAGCTCTGGTGCGGTCACCAGCGCTGCGAAAGCCATCCCCTCCTCGGTCGCGCGCTTCGCGCACGTGCCTCCCCGATCGACGACGACAAGGATCATCACCGGATCTGCACCGAGCTCGCGCACGACCCGGGCTGCTTCGAGTGGTGAGGCTCCCCGCGTGACAGTGTCCTCGGTGATAACGACCTTGTCTCCCGGGTAGAGCGCACCTGCCACACGTCCCTCGACCCCGTGATCCTTGGCTTCCTTGCGGATGCTGAAGGACCGCAGCCTTCCTCCCCTTGTGGCTGCCACCGCAGCCAGCCCGTAGGCGACCGGA
This sequence comes from Microthrixaceae bacterium, assembly GCA_023264915.1. GTDB lineage: Bacteria > Actinomycetota > Acidimicrobiia > Acidimicrobiales > Acidimicrobilacustridaceae > JACPNV01. The sequence continues at coordinate 16,393 of JAHFUU010000006.1, forward strand.
TCGGCCCCCAGCGTGAGACCGCCGATCGCGTTCACATCTTCGGGGATCAGAGGCAAGGCGACCTCAGCAACCAGCAACAGGCCCTCTGGCTGGCAGATGGTCTGCTTGGAGTCGATGAACCAGTTGCTCCGCGCGCCGGACTTGAGCACGAAGTCACCAGTGCGGACGCTGTGCTCTCGCAAGTGCTCTATCAACTTGGCCTTGCTCACACCTCAGAGCGTAATGATGGCAAACCGGGGTGTACCCAATCCCGATGCGGCATCCCTGGCACAAGGCTCAACCTGACGCTCAAAGGTCAGATCGGGAGGTCATCTGTCACGCGAGATGCCCTTGTGGGTGATCAGCCGTTCCGGACTGGTGCTGCTGGGTCACCCGGGCAGATGCAGCACACCCCTTTCAGCAGGGCCCACGGTCCCGGCACGTCACGGCACGGGCGCTCGGCGCACCCCATGCGGTCACCGTGCGCGGGTTGTCGACCACAAGCCTTGCTCTCATACACTCGGCGCATGCCGACGCGGGTCATCGCCGTTGCCAACCAGAAGGGTGGAGTGGCGAAGACCACCACCGTGCACACGCTCGGCGCGGCCCTCTCTGAGCGAGGACGGCGGGTCTTGCTGGTGGACCTCGATCCCCAGGCGTGCCTCACCTTCTCGGTGGGCATCAGCCCAGATGAACTTGACCGGTCCCTGCACGACGTGCTGCTCGGTCGAGCCAAGGCGCACGAGGTGCTCATGAAGGCCGGTGACATCAGTGTCCTTCCTTCCAACATCGACCTTGCCGGCGCCGAGGTGCACCTGCTCTCGAAGACCGGCCGCGAGTACGTGCTGGCTCGAGCGCTTGCGCCATTGCTGCCGAGCTATGACCTCGTCCTGATCGACTGCCCACCCTCTCTTGGCATCCTCACCATCAACGGGCTGACCGCCGCACGAGAGGTCCTGGTGCCGCTCCAGTGCGAGACGTTGAGCCACAGGGGAGTCGGGCAGCTGCTCGAAACGATCGAGGATGTGCGGGCATACACCAACCCCGATCTGTGTGTGAGAGGGGTCATCGCGACCATGTA
>JAHFUU010000228.1 GCA_023264915.1 Microthrixaceae bacterium
GCTTCACCCGCTTCGCGCTTGGCCCTTGCCTTGGCGACTTGTCGATTCAAGAAGTTGATCTCGCGTTCGGAGTCGAGGCGGGCCGTGGCGGCCAGGGTGCCCACGACGATCTCCTCGTACTGGCTCTGAGTGAAGTGCTTGCGGAGCTCGAGGAGTGCCCATTCGACCTCGCGCACGAAGTTGCCGTAGTGCTTGCGCCAGCGCTCGCGAGGCGAGTCCCACGGCCTGATGCGCTCACGTCGCGACCGGATCTCGATGTAGTCACGGTCAACCTGTTCGGGGTCGTCGGAGGCGATGCGGATCATCGGCAACAAGGTGAGCTTGACGGTCAACTCGCCCTGGTCTGCGAGCATCCGTCTGGCCATCCATCCATCGATGATCGCCTGCAACCCCCAGCTGTAGGCCAGCCCTCTGCGAAGCGTGCTGGCACCAGGGGACGCTATCGGTGCTCGCTTGATCAGCCGAGGATCGATGCCGGGATCCCCGGTCGGCTCATCGGTGCCGGGGAACGCTCGCATGGTGGTCCCCGAGCTGGGAGATGACGTATGAGAGGTCGCGTCCGAAGCGGCGTCGGCGGCCGTTGTCGAGCTCGTCAGGGTCATGGCTTGGATTCCTCTCTATGGACGGCGACCGCGAGCGGTTCGACGCCGTCAGGCTGAGCGTGTCCGTCGGGATCGGTACCGGCAGCGCGTGCATCGAGCCTGAGATCGCACGTGAGGCAACGCCGCATCGCGGAGCGCAGCCGCTCGTTCTGCAGCTGGAGTCGCTCGACCTGTGCTTCGAGGGCGCCGAGGTCGCGGTTCTCGCGCCGCTGGTGACTGCTTCGAGCCAACAAGTCACGGATACCGGACATCTCTGCCTCCTGATGGGTCCGGCCGCTCTGGTACCAGCCAGCTTAACAACGTTAAGTCACATCCGCCGCTTGCGCTGGCTGCATCTTGGCTGGTCGCCCAGCCTGGTTCTGCAAGGCAGATGGCTGCGCGGCACTCTCAGACGGCGGCCCCGGCGGTCTCCTTGCGCTGTTCGGCGCGCGCCTGGCGGCCCTCGGCGCGGCGGGTGGCAAGAGCGGCCCCCCGGCTGACCTCCATGGGATCGAAATCCGGCGGGTCCGGAGGCACGAGCGCCGGATCGACCAGCTGGGAGCCGAGCACCGTCTCGATGAGCAGCGGGCGTTCGGTGATCTCGGTAGCGCAAAGCACACCACCGATCATGGCTCCGCCGATGCCGTGACCCGACACGGTGCTGGCACCCACAAGCCACAGACCCTCGATCTCGGTCTTGTACGCGGGGCGGTTGTCACCTGCCTGGTCCGGTTCGAAGCGCAATCCGTACGACGTGCCCTCACTCGATCGGGTGTAGCGCTCCTGGCTGAGCGGCGTGGCCATCTCGATGTGGACGATGTGGTCACGGAAGGGCCCGAGCAGCTTCTCGCCGCCCTCGATGAGCTTGTCGGTCACCTCCTGCTTGCGCTCGCGGTATTCGGGGTTCATGCGGTACTTCCCACCCTGTGTGGGCCCGTCGTCGACTCCCCAGAACCTGTACCCACGAGGGGCGAGTGTCATCAGCTGGAAGTTCGTGTATCCAGGGGGGCACAGATGGGTGTTGCCGGGATCCTTGGCAGAGGCCATCGCGACGAACACGAAGGGATCCTCGGGGAGCTCGCCGCGTTCGAGCTGCTGGTAGTAGCTCTCGATGTCACTCGTGGTGAACAGGGCCTCGTTGCACGACGACCGGCTCGAGGCAAGGTCGATGTCAACGACGATGTAGGCGACTATCAGCCCGATCGCCATCACCGACTCGGTCGCCTTTCGCACGGCAGCCGCGCTGAAGTGCTCTGGGCCCACGAGCTCGAGGACGGTGCGCTTGTAGTCGGCATTGGAGACGACGATGGGTGCTTTGATCATGCCCTCGGTCGTGCGAACACCGGTGACGCGGCCCTCCTCGACGCAGATCTGCTCGACGCAGGTGCAGGTTCGGACCTCTCCACCGAGGGCTTCGATCACCTGGACCAGCCGGGCTGGGAACATCTGGCCGCCGCCGATCGGGTAGTAGGCACCCTCCATGTAGTGATCGACGATGAGGGCGTGGATCGCAACGACGGTCTGCGACGGCGCGGAGCCATACAGGCCACCCCAGTGGTAAAGGACCGACTCGGCCAGGGGAGACACGCCACACCATTCGAACAGCTCGGTCATCGTGCGGTTGGACCACTCGTCATAGGCCGGTGTCTCGGTACCCGGCATGAGAGCGAGGCGGAACTCGTTTGCCACGGACCGGAGGGTCGCCAGGCACCTGTCGATCGCTTCTTGCTCGTCGGGGAACGTGTCGACCAGCATCTTGCGGTAGTTGTCCCAGCCCTTGGGGATGGCGAAGTTCATGCCGTCCATGTTGATGACGTCGAAACCGTCAGGATCGAGCTCGGCGTACTGGATGCGGTCCCCGACACCGAGGGCTCTGAAGATGGCGGGGAAGATGCCACCCTCGCCGCAGGAGCCCAGGTAGTGCAGGCCGACGTCGAACTCGAACTCCATGCCCTCGTGATGGCGCCGGAACACCTGGGAGTTGCCACCCGCGATGTCATGCTGCTCGAGAACGATCACCTTCTTGCCACACGCTGCGAGGTATGCGGCGTTGGTCAGTCCACCCGGGCCAGACCCGACGACGATCGCATCGAACTCCTCGGCGGCAGTTCCGTTGGAAGAAGCCATGACCACCTCACTGGGTCGTAGACCGCATGGGCCCCTGGTAGGTTGACAACGTCAATCTACACGGTAGGTTTCCACTGTCAAGCCCCTCGGCCGGATCGGAGGATCTTCCTTGAACATCCCAACCAGGCACAGGCCGTGCTCGGCGGCGGGACGGCGCCCGGACCCGCTTCAGGATCCGGTGCGATGACCGAGTCGAGCGCGGTCGTGTCGCGCAACCCGACCTACTTCCCCGGAGACCTGCATCGGGCACTGCTCGACGCAGCCGCGCTGGCCATCGAGGAGATGGGTCCCGCAGGGGTCAGCCTTCGAGAGGTGGCGCGGCGGGTCGGCGTGTCCCATGCCGCACCAGCCCACCACTTCGGTGACAAGGCGGGGTTGTTCACCGCGCTGGCCACCGAGGGCTTCGAGCTGTTGGGTGACGCGGTTCGCAGCGCGGTTGCTCCGGATCCGCACGCCCTGCGCCGCGAGAGCCTCATAGACGCGGGCGTGGCTTATGTCCACTTCGCCACCACCCACCGGGGTCACTTCGAGATCATGTGGCGCGGCGACCTGTTGCGAAACGACGACCCTGACTACCTGCTCGCAGGGGCAGCGGCATTCGATGTCCTCGTAGAGGCCGTGCGGGCACACCAGGCAACCGGATGGGCGCCCGGACAGGACTTGGTTGACGTGACCTTGTCGGCTTGGGTGATGGTTCACGGCGTGGCGACCCTTCACAACTCCGGCGCGCTGGCCGTCGTGCGTGATCGCAGCCCTGAGGAGGTTGCAAGAGGCCTGCTGAGGATGCACACCAGAGCGCTCGAGTCGACCTGACCCTCGCATTCACAGCAAGTGACCGCGACTTCCTCGAGCTTGGGCTGGAGTCGGGCTTCTGGCGACGTCGTGTGGCCGACCCAAGCGATGACAGTCCCGTTCAGCCGTCGCGGAGAAGAACCGGCTCAGCAAACTCGTTCAACCCGAACAGATCCCGGGCCCGTTGGCTGGCGTGGACGGTTCTCCAGATGTGGCCGACCCTGATAGCTACGTGCACCACGACCACTCAACTGCTTGCGAACACGAACGAGGCGAGGATGCCGGCGTTCACCGTCGAGTGGAGCACCGTCGGAGCAACCAGGTCACCGGTGCGCCGGCGCAACGGGCACAGGACGAAGGCCGAGACAGCGGTGGTCGCGGCGACCCCCGAAAGCATTGCGGCCGAGAACCCGCCGAGGCGCTGAGCTTCGGCAGCCACGTGCCACAGACCGAACATCGCACTGGTCGCCGCCGTCGAGGCTGGTCTTCTCACCACGCTGTCCCACGCGGCCAAGAGCACGCCGCGAAAGATCAGCTCCTCGCACAGAGCAGTCCCGACCGGGATGCCGACCAGCAAGCGGAACCAGAGCTCGCCGGGCGCCAGGGCCATGGTCTCGCCCTTGGGCGGCAACAGCCCGACCTGGATTGCGACCAGGATGCTCGCGACGACGACGGCGGCCGCCGCTGAGGCCGCAACCGCGCTGCGCCAACGGAGCCGGCCGATCACCTCGTTGCGATGAAGCCCCTGGCGGTAGGCCCAGCCTGTCATCACGGCGGCAAACGCGAGGTTCACCAACAACATGATCACCTCACTGTGCACGACCGCGACCACTGCGTTGTGCGCAACCAGCAGGGCAACCCCGGCCACCAGCATTCGACGCACGCCCGCTATGGCACCGAACCCCCCCAAGTGTCCTCGAACCACCGGAGAAGTCACGCTCGGACGATGACGCGCCCGTCCACCCCCGACCATGGTCGTTGGCCCTCACGCTCGGCCGGGGTCACGCCGGCGGCCCACTCACACGTCCATCCACGGCGAGCGCCGAGCGCGCAGGCTGCGAACTGATCCATGTCGAGTTCGGGATCGCGTCGAAGCTTCCTGGCGAGCTCGTCGAAGTCAGCATGCGTGAGACCGCTCACGCCTCAAGGCTCACGCAGTCGTGAAACGCCGGCACCGCCAGTCATCCGGCGCTACCTCGTAATCGGCGTTGCTGACGCCTCTCGCTACCAGCTTGGACCCGAGACATGCGCATGTTGGTGGCACCAGGCACATGATCGGGGACAGCAACACGGAAGGATCGAGGGCTTGGAGCTCGGACGGAGGGATCCACTCCGTCGCGTCCCATCGGGACCTTCGAGCTACTCACCCCCTCGGGCAGTGTAAGCTTGTGTCATCACCCAGATCCTGATCGAACGCATATCGAAGTCGGCTTCGTTCCGGGCCTGGGACCGGCCGGCGGTGATCGAGACGTCGATCTCCTACGGCGACGCGTATGGTTGGCCGGTGGACGATTGCGGCGGAAGGGAGACCGCTTCGACGGTTCGGGTCGAGCGGGGGCGCCACCCGGCTGCTGCGGCCGCGCTCGTGGTCGTCGTGGTCACGGCGTCGGCGTTTGGGCTGTCGTGGTGGAGCCGGGCGGGGCGGGAGTCGCCGATCGAGGCACAGAGGCCATCGACGACGCAAGCGCCACCGTCGCCGGGGTGGTCGGTGGTGAACGCGGTCGGCCTGCCGGATGTTGATGCTCAAGTTGTGGAGCAAGGTCCTGGTTATCTTGCAGTCGGCGCCTCGGCCGGGCAGTTCTCAGTGTGGAGCGCTGCG
>JAHFUU010000229.1 GCA_023264915.1 Microthrixaceae bacterium
GCCCGTGCGACGTCACCGACTGGCTGCACGCCTACGCCCAGCTCTACGACCTCGCCTATGACCAGGCGCGAGCCGCGCAGCCCAAGGCCCACGTGCTGATCTCGTTGACCCAACACTTCGACCCGGTGTTCGACTCGCCAGCGGCGTCCCACCCCGTGCTGTCGGTGCAGACGTTCCTCCGCACGCTGGCCCCGCTGCTCGGTGCCCGGGCGTGGTCCGTCGCCATCCATCCCTACCCGGCCGGTCTGACGCCTGTGATCGACGCTCGCGATCTGCCGTGGGTCACCCTCGGCAACATCGGCTGCAAGGCGCCCACGCCGGTGTGTTGGATGCGCCCCCACAACTGGAGAGGTGCCGGACCACGGCCGTGGGTTCCAATGCCGAACAGGTCGACCGGTACTTGGTGTTGTCGGTGAACGAGAAACGAGACGAGACGAGACGAGGGGAGCGGGCATCGAGATCTGCTCCGGAGCTGCTTGTTCCGAAGCTCGAGCGTCGCTTGGCATCGCATCATCCAGTGGCGCGGAGGCGCTCGCCTATCGCGAGGTCAGCCTGGTCGGCCGCGAGCCGACCGGCGTCGAAGCCGGCGGTGTTGGAGAAGCGCAGCTGGCGCGACACGGCATCCGGGAACACCGAAGCCATCGCCTCGCGGACCTCTTGCTCTCGCCTGGCCAGGACAGGCAGGAGAGATCGCCCGTGGACCGACATCGCGTCTTCGAGAACCTCGCCGGTGGCTTGCTCGAGGCGCTCACCGATGCGCAGCGCGTAGGACTGCCAGAACGATGAGCGAAACGACCGGGTGCGAGAGCGCCCGCTACGGTCGCGAACCGAGCCGGCGGCCTGCACGGCAGAGCTGCCCTGGACGAGAAGCGAGGTGAACAACAAGTCGACCACATCGAGGTCATCGGCGAAGCCGAACGCGGTGGAGAAGCCGAGATCGGGACTGTAGATCGACTCGCACCGGTTGGCAGAGGCGACACACGAGAGCAGCACCGACTTCGCTTCCGAGTAGGGGTTGTCGAGCCAGTACCTGCGCGGTACGGGCAGCGCCCTCTGCCCGCCGTCTTGCCGATCGATCATCGCCTTGTCGATGGCATGCCGGGCGATGAGCTCTTGGGCCTTGGCCGTAAGGGCGTCAGCCTCCTCGCTGAAGTTGGTCGACTCGGCCTTGGCCAGCAACGCCCGCACCTTGTCGAGCAGCTTGCTGTCGACGCCTGACCGGTCGCTGCTCGCCCCGAGCCCGGCTGCCACCCAGGCAGACGGGCGTGGGCAGGTCTCGGTGATCTCGGGCAACCGCACGAGCAACCGCATGATCCCCAATGACCTGGACCACAGGTCAGCACCACCGATGCCGCTCGACACGCCGCAAAGGCCCAGCCAGTCGCGCTCGGCGAGACCAGGCGAGGGATGGAAGCCCAGCTCTTCGGCGAGTGCGTCGAGCTCTCGCTGCCAGCGGAGCGGCATCTGCGAGCGGGAGAGCGACGCCTCCGCTCGCTCGACGATGATGCGGGCGAGCAGGTCGGCATGGCCGCCATCGAGCAGGCGCGTGCAGGCGTGGATCAGATCGTTCGGGGTCCAGCAGCGCTCCCACACCTCCGGCAGCTCGCCCGCGAGCCATTCTCGGATCCTGTGTTGGATCTCGGCAACTTCGGGTGACCCGAGCTCGGCGTAGTAGCGAGCCACCTCGTCCGCGAGCTCGAGGCTGCGCGGCGGGGCCGGAGGACCGGTGATGAGCGACCAGAACGCGAGCGAGGTTGTATCCACGATGAGCTCGTGAAGCGCTTGCTCATCGCCGAACAGGTTGTGAAGCGCTTGCTCATCGCCGAACAGGTTGTGATCACGGCCGTGGTCGCGACCGCACGAGCACCTCGCGCCGCTTGACGCGCGGCTCTGCGAGCCGCCATGGGGCGAGGAAGGCTGCTCGCCACGCCCACGATCGCGCTGGCGCTTCTTGGCCGCTCGCCGCGCCCTGTTGTTCTTGCCCATTTCACACACCACCCTCTGTCCTAGGCTCGCTCTGCCATGGCGAACCTCGTCACGGCAGAGCCTGACTCGGCACCCGACCCGGGAGCCGTGACCATCATGCTCGACGGCTGTGACGAGAGCGCGGATACCCCACCCGCTCGAAGGCGGCAGCCATCGGCGAGCTGGCAACCGGCTCGTGGATCCAACACTCATGCCGCCCGCCCGCAACCGCCCGCATGCCTACCTCATGGCGCCCACACAAGGGCCGGCCGCGCCTCGGCGATTGGGACCGCGATCCCGCTTGCTGGCTTACGCCTGTCAGCACTGGCCAGGACTGGCCAGTCCTGACAAGGGTCGCAGCCCTCGGGGTCAGCGGGCAGTCATGTTGACGGCACGCTGTACGCGTGCGCGCTCTGGTTGACGCATCGAGTGGTCCCGCCTGCTTGGTGGTGAGCCCTGAGGCCCATCAGCGATGGCGAGCCTCGTCCATCTGGGCTTGTGTTGGACGGCCGCAGGGGTCCATCCGTGAGCCAATCGGGTCGCGCTGGCAGGCAGGCGGCGGGTGGCGTGGACGCCTACGGCCCACGGATCAGCTGAGGATCTCGAAGCCGTCGAAGAAGCCGCGGCAGTGCTGGATCTCGTCAGGATCCAGCCAAGAGGCGCGGCCATAGCCGACCGGTGCTCCGACCTTGGCGGCCTTGTCGTGCCACAGCGGGTTGTAGGACAGCAGGGCCACCCGGTCGACGCCCGACTCACGCAGCAACGAAGCGGCAGCGGCCAGGTTCGCATCTGTCGAGGTGATGCCCGGGACCAGGGGGATGCGGGCCAGCACGGCGGGACCCTCCCCGGCGCGGGCAGCCTCGACCAGCGCGCGGAAGTTGTCGTGGATCACCCGGTTGGACACCCCGCAGTGAGTGCGATGGTCGGCATCGTCGATGACCTTGAGATCGAAGTAGACGTCGTCGAGCCACGGTGCCATGTGTTCGACGTAGGCAGACAGCTTGAACTGGCCGCAGGTCTCAAGAAGCGTGTGGATGCCGAGCGCCCTTGCCCGCTGCAACAGCTCACCGGCGAAATGCGGGTAGAGCGTGGCCTCGCCGCCGGACAACGTGAGCCCGCCGCCAGAGGTGCGATGGAACGGGACGTAGCGCTCTATGGCAGAGACGAGCTCGTCGACCGTGTAGGTGCATCCCACAGCCGAGAGCGCTCCGGACGGGCACACCTCCACGCATGCCATGCACCCATCGCACACCTCCCTGTCGATGAATCCATCTCGCGAGGCGTCCAGCGCACCCAGCTTGCAGACGGATACACATTCGCGGGCACCGACGCAGGTTGCCTGGTCGAAGCTCAGCTCGACCCCGAGACGCTTGGTCTCGGGGTTGTGGCACCAGACGCAGCTGAGGGGGCAGCCCTTGAAGAACACCACCGACCGGATCCCGGGCCCGTCGTCGAGTGAGTTGCCTTTCAGCTCGGCCACCAGCGGCACGAGTGCATCGGTCCCGAACGCATCGATGCTGGAGGCCGCTCCGCTCGCGACGCCCGCCGCGGGCTGGGCGGGGACATCTGAGACGACTGGCGAGGGGAACCCGCCCGAGCTGGTGGGCGCCGCCGGGTCTTCGTCGAAGAGTCGGGCCTTGGCACCGCCGAAGGCGGTCATGAGCAGTATTCGGCGCGCTCGATCAGCTCGATCTGCATGTCGTGGTTGAGCGTCACGAAGTAGGCGTTGTAGCCCGAGATGCGCACGAGCAGGTCACGGTAGTTGTCGGGGTTGACCATCGCATCGCGCAGCACCTCGGAGCTGACGACGTTGAGCTGCATCTGCATCCCACCGAGCTCGAAGTAGGTCTTGGCGTACGCGTACATGTTCTCTACAGAGCGGGCATGGGTGTCATGGGTCGAGGGCACGTACTTGACGTTGAACGCCACGTTGTTGTCCATGTTCTCGGGTTCGAGCAAAGCGACGTCGCGAAGGTTGTCGAGGAGGTTCCTCGAAGCCGACGCTGACGGGGTGAGCCCCGGAGTGAATGCCTTGCCGGCCCGGCGACCCGATGGCAGTGCACCGGTCAGCGTCCCGAACGCGACGTGGTTCGACATCGACCAGAAGCCTGTCGTGTAGCGGCCCCCCCTGAAGTTGCGATGGGATGCGAAGATGCCGTGCACGACTGCCGTGACGCGGTTGGCCATCGCCAGAGCACCCGGATCACCCGAACCGAACTTGGGTGCACGGGACCCGATCAGTGCGTGCAACGACTCGAAGCCGTCGAAGTCGCACCGCAGCGCCTCTACGAGCTCGGCAAGATCGACTCGCTCCTCGTCGAACACGAGCCGCTCGATGGCGAGCAGCGAGTCGACGACGTCGGACAGGCCGATGCATGCCACGCCCGAGCTGTTGTATCGGGCACCCCCACGGGTCACGTCGTGCCCTGACCGGAGGCATCCGTCGATCATCGAGGACAGGAACGGGGTTGGGCGCAGCACCGCATGAGCCTCACCCAGCATGTGGTTGTAGGTCGTGGCCTGACCGGCCAGGAACTCGAGCTGGCTCACGTACGCCTCGAAGAAGCCCTCGAAGGTCGCGAGCTGACCAGAGCCCGCCGGCGCCGTGTGTGGCCCGACCTGCTGGCCGATCAGCGGGTGCCAACCGTCATGAAGCGCCATCTCGAGCGGGGCGACGAGGTTGAACATCATGCAGTTGGTGTGCCCGATGTGCTTGCCGATGATGGTGGGCTCGACACAGCCCGTCGCGGCCCAGTCGCGACGGTCCTCGATCGAGTAGCCAAGCGGCTCGATCGAGCGCATGACTGCCTCGTCGCTGTGGATGGACGGTGTCGCGGTGGTGATGAGGTTCACCTCACAGAGACGCTTGAGGTACGCGTCGCTGTTGTGCTCGAAGCTGTATCGGGCGTTTACGTTCGGGTCACGCAACTTCAACAGCTCGGTCACCTTCAAGAGGACATAGGTCATGTCGTTGACGCCGCTGCCACCGTCGCGCGCGATGCCCCCCAGGGTTATGGCCTGGTCAGAGGAGCTTCCCCCGAACAAGAAGTTGCCGATGTCGGGGGTGAGCGGGAGATGGTCGGTGCAACGCAGGTAGAAGCAGCCCAGCAGCTCGATCACATGCCGGACATAGGCCTCACGCTGCTCGGCGGTGTCCAGCTTGGCCACGTCAGCCAAGAAGTAGGGCTGGAGCCACTGATCGAGGCGGCCGAGGGAGTGCCCGGCGTTGGTGTTCTCCATGTGCTGGCCGATCCACGCGATCCACATGGCCTGCACGGCCTCGTCGAGGGTCTCTGCTGGGTGGGCGGGCACACGCTCACACACCTCGGCCATGCGCTCGAGCTCTTC
>JAHFUU010000230.1 GCA_023264915.1 Microthrixaceae bacterium
CTTGGTCTCGTCATGCACCTCCCAATGGGTACCCTCGTCGCGGGCATGGGTCATCGCGGCATGGGCATCTCGGATGAGGTCGTTGACGTCTTCGTACTGGTCGGCGCTGATGGCAGTCCCCACCGAAGGGTTGACGGTCACCGAGTCAGGGCCAAGCTCGAAAGGCTGGCTCATGAGGTCGACGAGGAACTGGGCGATCTCTTCGTTTGCCTGGGCGTGGTTGAGCTTCTCGAAGATGAGCGCGAACTCAGCACCCCCGTGACGCAGGACCTGGGTCCCTGGCAGATCGATCGTCCTCAACCGCTCGGCCATCAGTCGGAGCAACGTGTCGCCGGTGTCCGCGCCATATGTGTCGTTGATGTCTCGCAGCAGGCCGATCCCGACGAACCCGACTACCACCCGGCTGCTGGTAGGGGTGCTTCGCCGAATCGCCCGATCGACCCACGCAGGCAGCTGGGCCCGGGTGGGCAGGCCCGTCAGCTGGTCGAGGACGATCTCAGGCTCTTGAGGCGGCGGCGCGGGTGCACCGGTTGCTGCACGCTTGAGACGATCGAAGACGCGCCCACCGCCGGCGGCGGGTGCTGGTGTGGAAGGCGTTGCCATTGGAGATCCCCCGATCACCTTCGAGCCGGTTCGCAAGCATGGGTTGCTGGCGACTGGGCCCGTTGCAACTCTGGTTGTTTGTGGCCGCCCCTTCGGGTGACACGCTGGCGCGTGCAACCCTGATGAGTTTAGCCGACGCCTCCTCGACCGCCGCTGTCGCCAGCGCAGTGGGCCTGGAAGTAGGGTCATGGCCCATGACTGGCGAACAACCGGACCGCAACCTGGCCCTGGATATCGTCCGGGTGACAGAAGCAGCAGCGCTGGCCGCATCGAGGTGGATGGGGCGCGGCGACAAGGAGGGTGCCGACGGTGCCGCCGTGGATGCCATGCGATTGGTTCTCGGCTCGGTACCGATGGATGGCATCGTCGTGATCGGCGAAGGTGAGAAGGACGAAGCGCCGATGCTGTACAACGGTGAGAGCATCGGCGACGGAAGCCCACCGAGGGTGGACATAGCGGTCGACCCGATCGACGGCACGACCCTCACGTCCAAGGGTCGCGGCAACGCCTTGTCTGTCATTGCGCTGAGCGAGCGCGACACGATGTTCAACCCGGGCCCTTGCGTCTACATGGAGAAGATCGCTGTCGGTCCTGACTGCAAGGGGCTGATCGACCTCAGCCGCTCACCGGCCGAGAACATCGAGGCCATTGCCAAGCACCGGGGCGAGACCACGCGTGACGTGACCGCTGTGATCCTCGAGCGCGACCGGCACACCGATCTCATCGCAGAGGTGCGTGCGACCGGCGCGCGCATACGCCTCATCTCCGACGGCGACGTCGCGGGAGCCATCTCGACGGCATGGCCCGAGTCCGGAGCCGACATCCTGTTCGGGATCGGTGGGACGCCCGAAGGCGTCATTGCTGCCGCTGCCCTCAAGTGCATCGGTGGTGACATGCAGGGCCGGCTCTGGCCTCGCGATGTCCACGAGCGGACCGCCGCGATCGAGCAGGGCTATGACCTCGATCGCGTGCTTCAGCTCGATGACCTCGTGCAGGGGGACAACTGCTTCTTCGCAGCGACAGGGGTGACCGACGGCGAGCTGTTGAAGGGTGTTCGCTACTTCAAGAACGGCGCCTCTACCCAGTCGCTCGTGATGCGGTCCAAGTCCGGCACCGTTCGGCTGATCAATGCCCGCCATGACATCGACAAGCTCGACAACTTCAGCTCGATCGGCTTCACCTGAACGGTTCTACAGGCACGTCGCGCCCTGGTACCTGCCCCACCAAGGCGGCGGTGCGTTGGCCGGGCAGGGCCCTTGACGCGGACCTCGCACCAACCGGGAAGCGGGCCTCGACCCGGACGTCGCCGAATGGCCTCGATCCAGAGCAACTCGGAGATCACACGCCTACGCTGGGCGTGCTGTGGCCAACATCGGGAGGAGGAGGAAGTCCTCGGAGATGGTCTCTGCCCTACCTTCATGGGAGCTGAGAGGACTGTGGGCGTCGCTGTACGCGCTCCACGTGCTTGACCCGGAGCCCGACCCGACTCTCGACGAGATAGTCGCATTCGCCAGCGAGCTCTGCCAGGGACCCGTGTTGCTGTTGTTGCGTGACGGGGACAGCTGGGTGCAGGCCGCGGAAGCCGAACCGCAGGACTGGCCAGCCCCAGACCCAGCGACGCAATCCGAGGACACCGAGATCGAAGATCTCGTCTCTGCTCCGGTGCACATCGCGAACCTCGCGGTCGGGCTGCTGCAATCGACCATCGCCTCCAAGGTCGGCTCCGACACCGTGACCGCCAACTTGACGGCCGCTGCCAAGGCGGTGGGCCGGCACCTCGAACGTCGCTGGGAGATGGCCCGAAATGACGACGCGGGGCCCGTAGGGGTGATCGTCGTCGACGACGAGTTCCAGATCCGCTGGGTCAGCCCCGAGATGGATGAGCTTGCAGAAGGCGAGAGCAGCGGGTGGATCGGCGAGTCGGTCTTCATGCTGCTCGACGACACGAACCTGCCCGACGCTGCCGCCGACCTGCACAACATCGACGCCGGTCGGGGGCGCACCGCGACCGTTCCCATCCACCTCCGGCTCTCGTCGCGGGGCGTCGAAGGGCTCGAGGTGCAGGCGGTCAACCGAAAGGACGACCCCGACGTCGGTGCGCTGTGCTTCGTGATCCGCCGAGCCGCCGAGCCGGCCACGGACTTCGCGATCCTGGGTGACCAGACATGGATCCTCAACACCCTGGCCTCGGGCCGGCCTCTCGAGGACGTGCTGGTGCAGATAGTCCAGCTCCTCGAACGCCACGGCGAGGATGCCCACTGCGTCGTGATGCTGCTGGACGAGGACCGCGAGCTGCTCGAGCCCGCTGTGGCGCCGAGCATGAGCGAATCGGTCATCGACGGCCTGGCACACATCAAGGTCGGCCCCTCTGAGCCCGCAGGTGGGGCCAGCACCTACCTGCGGATGCCCCAGTACACGGCCCAGCTTCGATCTGCCCGTGGGTGGGAAGGAAGGCGCAGCGCGGCGGTGCGCGAGGGTTTCCAGGCGTGCTGGTCCGCGCCGGTCGCATCCATGACCGACAGCGAGGTCCTGGGCAGCGTCGACTGGTACCGGAAGTCTCCGGGGGAACCCAACGATGCCCAGACCCGCCTTCTGCTGGTGGCTTCCCGCTTGGTGTCAGTAGCCCTCACGCACGAGCTCCACCAGCGCCAGCTACGACATGCCGCCACTCATGATCCGCTCACTGATCTGCCCAACCGGTCGCTGTTCGCCACCGCGCTCGGTGAAGCCGCCGGTGACGGCAACCTTGCGGTGCTGTTCATCGATCTGGATCGCTTCAAGCTCATCAACGACACGCTCGGCCACGACTTCGGCGACGAGCTGCTCCAGCAGGTCGCCCGCCGACTGGACCGGTCCCTGAACCACCCCGCGCTCGTCGCCCGCTTCGGAGGTGACGAGTTCACGGTCCTTCTCCCGAAGGTCGAGGCAGAGCTGCATGCCGCCACCGAGGCGCGGCGGCTGCTCGCAGTGATCGACGAGCCATTCATGCTGCGGGGCCAGACGGTATCGGTTCGCGCCAGCGCGGGCGTGGCAATGACAGAAGAGGTCCTCGATGACCCCCACGCCCTCGTTCGCATGGCGGATGCGGCTCTCTACCATGCAAAGGACCGCGGCCGCGGTCGGGTCGAGCTGTACTCCCAGAAGCTCATCGACTGGTCGACACGGCGCCTCCAAGTCGAGCGGCAGCTCTCGGATGCGATCGAGACAGGAGACCTCTTTGCCGAGTTCCAGCCCGAGGTCCGGATCAGCGACGGTGTCGTGATCGCGATCGAGGCCCTGGCCCGTTGCCGAACACCGACGGGCGAGCTCATCCCGCCCTCTGAGTTCATCCCGGCCGCCGAGGAGGCGGGCCTGATCGACGACGTTTTCACGACGGTGCTCGCCGAAGCTCTCCGCACCGCGACCGCCGTCAAGTCCTCGAGCCCCGAGCCGATCGTCGCGTGGGTGAACCTGTCGCCCCTCCAGCTCGGGTCACGCCGCCTGCTCGATCTGGTCGAGTCTTCCGTGGCGTTCAGCGGGGCAAGCAGGCCTTCGATCGGCTTCGAGGTCACCGAGCATGCGATCCTGGCCGACCCCGACGAAGCCTGTGAGCTCCTTGACGCTCTGGTGCAGCTCGGCTACCGCGTGGCCCTGGATGACTTCGGGACCGGGTTCTCGTCGCTCGCACACCTCAGGAACCTGCCCGTCGATACAGTCAAGCTCGACCGGCAGTTCGTCGTCGCGGCCGGTCGCGATCCCAAGTCGCGGGCGATCGCCGAGGGCGTCATCGGCCTCTCGCATGCGATGGGCCTCACCTGCGTGGCCGAGGGGGTCGAGACCGAGCATGAGCTCGCCGTGATCACCGGGCTCGGTTGTGACGTCGTCCAGGGCTACTTCTTCAGCCGCCCATGCGACTCAGCTGATCTCTACCGTTGCCTCGAACCGGGCTGGGCGGAGCGTCGCCAGACCGCTGGCCATGATCCGCGGTCCTGACCCGCAGGCTGGCGCTGCTGACCCGCGTTCCTGACCAGCGTTCCTGACCCGCGTTCTGACCCCATGACCACGTGACTCGCGGTCCAGACCAGGTCCAGACCCGTGGGGTGTCACGCCCCTGGTCACCGACGCGAGGCGCGGTCGATGCCGAACCCCGACAGTCGGCCCATCAAGAGGCGCCGGACGCCCCGCGGAAGTGGGGACTCGAGCGCGTTCGCCACTGCGTACAGCGCCCCGGGTACGCACAGCGCCCTGCCCGCCACGGCGCTCGACACCGCATGGGTCGCGACCTGCTCAGCGTCCATCCACGCGATGCCAGGTGGCTCGCCGAGGCTGACATCGTCGAGGTGCTCACCGAACTCGGTCCGGGTGTACCCGGCGAGAACAGCGGTCGTGGTGACCCCGGTTCCCCTCAGCTCCTCGAAGAGCGTCTCGGAGAAGAGAGCACCGAACGCCTTGGTGGCCGAGTAGGTGGCCATCCCGGGTGAGGGTTGGTTGGCCACCATCGAAGAGATCGTGATCACCGAACCGAACCCCCGCTTCACCATCGCCGGCAGTGCCGCTCTGGTGAGCTGCATCACCGCTGTCACGTTCAGATCGATCTGCCGCTGCTCGCCGGCCGGATCGAGCTTGAAGAACGGGCCGGCGCTCCCGACCCCGGCGTTGTTGACCAACACGTCGACCGGGTCGGATTCGCTCGCCAAACGTCGCTCTACCCGAGCGCGCTCGGCT
>JAHFUU010000231.1 GCA_023264915.1 Microthrixaceae bacterium
GGGTGACTACTTCGGCGAGCTTGCCCTGCTCGACGGGGGACCACGAACCGCGAGCGTCTTCGCCGCGTCCCCAATCACCTTGCTGGTGCTGGGTCAGCGCGAGTTCACCGGGTTGCTTGACGAGGTGCCAGGCCTGGCACTGAAGATCATGAAGGTCCTGGCGCAACGAATCCGCGACCTTGACCAGAAGATCTACCCCTGAGCGTCGGGTTCTATGATTCCTTCCCGTCGGGCTTGCGGTGCGAACCGTTGAGCGGAAGCGAGCGGGCCACCCACGGAACCGGGTGAGCGCCCTGGGGCGCCCCGAGAAGATGAGGGTTCGACGATCCGATCGCAACGCATGTGTTGCGGGCATGACCTGTCGGGCAGCGGCGCAGCCCCGCTGACGTCCCGCGAACTTCCAGATCGCGGGACACCGGGAGTAGTTTCGGGCTTGCTATGAGCGCCCAAGAGACCAAGGCAAAAACCGAGTCCGATCAGCACTCGGGCACTCGCATCCGCCCCACACATGTCGTGTTGGCCCTCGGCCTGGGTTTCGCGGTCATCACGCTCATCTCAGGCTTCACGGCCGCCATCTTCACCGCCCACCCAGAAGAGGAGATACAGCGCCCGGTCTTCATCGACGTGCCAAACGTCTTCAAGGTCATCTTCTACATCATCGTGCCGGTGGTGATCGTCTACGGCGCGGTGCAGTTCGCCAACCGAACCAAGAACTGGGAGCGGGGGCGTCCCGACAACCGGGCGACCACCACTGCCAACGCCGCACGACGGCTGCGCGACTTCCGGGCGGGCGTCTACATGCAGACCCTGTTGCGAGATCCCGCAGCAGGGGCCATGCACTCGCTCATCTACTTCAGCTTCCTCGTGCTGCTAGCGGTCACCACGATCAGCGAGGTCGACCACCAGCTGCCCGTCGAGCTCCGGTTCCTGCACGGCGGCGTCTACCAGGCCTACTCCTTCGTGGCCGAGGTCGCCGGTCTCGGGCTCTTGATTGGGGTCGTGTGGGCCATCGTCCGCCGCTACGTCGTCAAGCCATACCGGATCCGCATCAAGACCAAGCCCGAGCATGCGATGATCCTGGGCACACTGCTGTCCTTCGCAGTCACCGGGTTCATGGTGGAGGGCTACCGCATCGCGGTGATCGGCACTCCCGATTGGGAGCGATGGTCCTTCGCCGGCTACTCGATCGCGCGGGTTCTCGGCGACACCGACCACCTGCGCGGCTACCACCAGTTCTGGTGGATCGCCCACGTGGTGACTTTCCTTGCATTCGTCGCTCTGTTGCCGGTGACGATGATGCGCCACATGTTCACCTCGCCGCTCAACATGTGGCTCCGGGACCGCGATCGCCCCAAGGGCGCCATGAAGCCGATGCCCAACCTGATGGAGACCGAGCTCGAGACCTTTGGCGCGTCGACAATCGAGGACTTCACGTGGAAGCAGCTTCTTGACACCGACTCATGCACCATGTGTGGGCGCTGTACGTCGGTTTGCCCAGCCCATGCCACAGGCAAGCCATTGGATCCTCGCGAGATCGTCCTGAAGGTAGGCGAGGTGATGGCTCGCACCGGTGACCCCGCTGTCGATCCTCCCATCGGTGTCGACCGCGAGATAAAGGTGACCGCTGACAACATCTTCGAGCGGATCTCCACCGAGGAGGTCTGGTCCTGCACCACCTGCAAGGCATGCGACGAGAACTGCCCGGTCAACATCGAGATCCTCGACAAGGTCCTCGACATGCGCCGCTATCTGTCACTGATGGAGTCGGACTTCCCCACCGAGCTGGGCACCGCGTACCGGTCAATGGAGAACTCAGGCAACCCGTGGGGGATGAGCCAGGGTGAGCGTGCTGATTGGACCGACAAGCTCGAAGGCATCCAGATCGTTGACGGGACAAACCCGCTCGAAGCCGAGTACCTGTACTGGGTCGGATGCGCCGGATCGTTCGACGACAAGAACAAGAAGGTCACCCAGGCGATGGCCCGGCTACTGCAACGAGCCGACGTGAGCTTCGCGATCCTCGGGCCGTCTGAGATGTGCACCGGTGACCCGGCACGCCGGTCCGGCAACGAGTACATCTTCCAGATGCTGGCGATGCAGAACATCGAGACCTTCGGCACGATGGGGGTCAAGAAGATCATCACCCAGTGCCCCCACTGCTTCAACACCTTCGCCAACGAATACCCCCAGCTCGGTGGCAACTACGAGGTGGTGCATCACAGCCAGTTCTTGAGCTGGCTCGTCGAGGAAGGCCACCTCGACCTCACTGACGCCATGCTCGAGGAGCGCATCGTCTACCACGACTCGTGCTACCTGGGCCGCCACAACGACCTCTACCTGGCACCGCGCAACGTCATCGGCTCACTCGGCGGGGTGGAGCTCGTCGAGGCAACCCGCAACGGGACGAGAGGCATGTGCTGCGGCGCCGGGGGCGCGCGGATGTGGATGGAGGAGCACGTTGGCAAGCAGATCAACGTCGAGCGCTCGCAGGAGCTGCTCGAGACCGGCGCCAGCCGTATCGCTACGGCGTGCCCGTTCTGTTACATCATGATCGACGATGGCGTGAAAGGCGAAGGCGTCGAGGACGACGAGGTTAAGGTGGGCGACATCGCGATGCACCTTCTCGAAGCCATAGAGGCGGGCGAGAAGCAACAGACCGATACCGGTACCAACACACAGGAGCCGGCCGTTGCTGAAACGGTCCAAGATTGACGACGACTTCGATGACGACGACGGCGAGGGCTCCTCTCAGTCGTCGTCGATCCTGGTGGTCAACGACGACCGTGACAGCTGCGAGCTGATCGCCCGCCTGGTCGAATCCGCCGGCTGGAAGGTGCAGCGGTGCTTCGATCCAGACGACGCGACCAAATCTCTTGATCGGCCGATGGCCAGCTATGCAGCTGTCGTGGTCGATCTCACCACCGGCCTCACCGGCGGCACCGAGGTGCTCGACTCTGCCAGGCGCCAACCGTCGCCTCGTGGGTCTGTGCCAGTCGTGCTCATGACCTCTCGTGCCGAGGATGACACGATTGCTTGGCAGGCAGGTGCCGATGCTGTGATGATCCGCCCCTTCCATGCCAACGACTTCCTTGACGAGCTCCGCTCAACCCTCGCCCGCACCCCGGATGAGCGAACCGCTCTTCGCGCCACGAAGATCCGCGCTTGAACCCTCGATGGGCGCTCAGATCTAGCGGCACCGAAGCCCAGGTGGCGGCGGTGGGTGTGTTGGCCTTCCAGAGCTGATCCGGGCGCGGTCCACCCGCCCGGATTGGCTGCACCGGGCAACCCAAGAAGTCCTCAAGGCGGAACTGAAGTCGGCCCTGAAGACCCGCGTCGGGTCAGAAACCCATGGGCAGCGTCATGACTTCTTGGATTCGATGAACGCCGAGACGTCTGCTATCTCCTGGTCGGATACCTGCAACGTGGGCATGACCGGCGAGAAGCCCTTCACAACATCGGTTCCCGGCTCCTTGATCGATCTCGTCACATAGGCCTGATCGACCTTGACCTTCTTCCCACCCTCGAGCTCGACCTCAGTGCCCCAGATGCCCTTGAAGCTCGGGCCGGTTCGCTGGGAACCGTCGGTGCTGTGGCAACCGTTGCATCCCTTGGTGTTGTACACCTTCTCGCCGGCCACCTTGTCACCAGCCTTGTCATTGGAGCTGTTGCTGGCATTTCCACTATCGCACGCTGCGAACAACAGCGAGCCGGCTACGGCGCCGGCACCTAGCCATCTCATCTTGTTCATCTACTCCTCCTTTGCTTGGACCCTAGTTGGACTATCCCGCCTTTGAGGTCGCGGCTGGGACACCGCTGGCGGTCGTCGCCGACCGCCCAGCCGATCAGGTCTGTTGTCCGTAGAGGAACCTGGGAGAGTCCAAGAGACGAGGTGGTTCTCCCGTCCCAACGGGCTCACCGAACCGGGCCCGACTTGGAGCTCCCAGATCCCCGCTATGTGCAGCGAGGCAGGCGTGGGCCGAGCGACAAGCCGGCAACCACAACGGTAGGTTGAGCGCAGGACGATGAACGCAGCTTCCCCCAATCCTGCCACTGGTCACGATGTCGGCTCGAAGCCTGCCGGGCGTGCGCGAAACCGCATGATTGCAGCAGGATCGTGCGCCGCAGTGGTGATCGCTTTGGCCTTTGTCATCGCCCTTCGTCCCTCTCCAAGCTCGAGCCAGGCAGACACACCAGCTGTCGAGCTCGGGGTACCAGCATCGAAGCCGCCGTTGAGAGGGAGCGCTATCGAAGGCAAGCCGCTGCCGACACAAGACCTCGATGGCTTCGGCGGTCCCGGCTTCAGGTTCGGGGACCTGCGCGGGAGGCCGGTCGTCATCAACTTCTTCTCCTCGACATGCGTTCCATGCAACACCGAGATGCCCGAGCTCGAGCGGGCACATCGTGACCTTGGGGATTCGGTGGCCTTCGTCGGAGTGGATGTGCTCGACTCTGTCGAATCCGGCAACGCGATGGTCGAACGCACAGGCATCACCTGGAGACTCACCCGCGACCCTCGAGGTGACCTGTTGACTGCTCTTGGCGGTGTGGGTCTTCCCACGACACTCGTGGCTGACTCGGAGGGAACTATCCGTTCCGTTCACATAGGCCAGATCGATGGATCGGCGCTCCGAGAGCTGTTGGCCGGCGTCGGCATCGGCGAGACGCACAAGTAGTTGCGGGGTCCTGGCCGGAACACCATGATGGTTGGGCCTCTCCCGGCGAGGAAGGACTGGTCGGCGAGGGCGGGTTGCAGTGGAGCGAGGTCGCCCGGTGATGCAAGAGGAGCGATCAGATGGTCCGGTGATCCGGCCTGCTCGTCATGCCCGACGGCGGGGGCTGCGGGGCCCACACCGGGCCACACCCAACGACAGACCTTGGGCAGGACCATGACGAGTCGGCGGTGGGAGCGACGGCAACGCCAGACACTGCTTCGAGAGCAACGACGCATGTGCCTCGACAGCCGTCTTGGCGAGGCTTGTCACTCGGAGAAGGTGAGCCTGTTCGAATCGACCGAGCCAGCCGGGCTCACCCACCTCACAAATGCCTGGTGGGTGACCGGAGCGAGCCCGACAACAACCGGCAAGCTGAACTCATAGGTTCCGCTCGGATCGAGCGTCGTGCTCACGCCTTGGTAGTTGTTCGAGATCGGAATTCCATCGATCAACAGGAGGAGCCTGGAGACCTAGCGGGACTTTCCTGGATAGCCCGTGAGGCTGTGCTGTAGGTGCTGGTCAGGGGCCATGTTTAGGGTGTCGGCGTGTATTACCTAACCCGAGGTGTCAGATGGCGATGGTGACGGCGG
>JAHFUU010000232.1 GCA_023264915.1 Microthrixaceae bacterium
AGAGCGGGTCGTGGTCGTCGGCGCGGGCGGGCTCGGCCTGCATGCGATCGGTCTGGCCCGCATGATGGGCGCGGGCCGGATCGTGGCAGTGGATCCGAGCCCCGAGGCACGCGAGCTCGCTCTCGCGTTCGGAGCCGACGACGTCCTCGATCCAGCATCGCACGAGGCCCCCGGCAGGGAGCTGCGCAAGCTGGTAGGGGGTGCAGACCTCGCGTGCGAGCTCGTCGGGCGCGTCGAGTCAGTCGAGCTGGGAGCCGATTCTCTCGGGGTCGGGGGGCGCCTGGTCGTCGTCGGCGTGGGCCTCGGCCGCCCGCGGTTGCCCTCCCTCCCGCGCCTCGTGGGGATGGAGCTGTCGGTTCGTGGGTCGTTCGGGTCCACGCGCGCCGACGTCGCGAAGGTCCTCGACCTGGTGGCGACCAACCGGCTCGATGTGTCGCGTTCGGTGAGCCGGCGCGTGACCTTGGCAGAGGCCCCGGGCCTGTTCGGCGGGGCGGCCACGCCCGCTCGTGCCGTCATCACGATGGAGGCAAGGCGATGACCGAACAGTCCGCTGATCCCCGGGTCGAGCGTCACGTCGAGCGCCATGTCGAGCGCCATGTCGAGTGCCGCGTCGACGGCCCGGTGGCGACGGTGACCATCGACAGGCCCGAACAGCTGAACGCGATCACGATAGAGATGGTCGGCGAGCTCGTGGACGCCCTCCGGGAGGCCGAGCGGTCGCCGGCGCGGGTCGTGGTCCTCACCGGTGCAGGCAAGGCCTTCTGCGCGGGCGCCGATGTCGCGGAGATGAAGGACCGCACGGCCGGGGAGTGGGAATCGATCGTTCGCCTCTACCTCGAACCGGTGCGCGAGATCGTCTCGATGGGCAAGCCCGTCATCGCGGCCCTGCACGGCGACACCGTCGGTGGGGGGCTGGGGCTGGCCATGGCCTGCGATCTGCGCATCGCAGCCGAGGGCATCCGCCTCGGTTCCCCGTTCATCAAGCTCGGCCTCGCCGGCTGCGACATGGCGGCGGGATGGTTCCTGCCGCGTCTGGTCGGCCTCGGGGCAGCCTCGGAGATGATGTTCACGGGCCGGATGGTCACCAGCGGCGAAGCCCTGGACATGGGCCTGGTCCATCGGGTGGTGGCTGTGGAGGCATTCGACGGCGAGCTCGGACGGTGGGTCGACCGCGTGGCAGCGGGGCCGCCACTCGCCCACCGCTGGACCAAGCGCGCCATCCACCGCTCGCTGGGGACCAACATGGACAGCGAGTTCGAGTTCGAGATCTTCGCCCAGGTCCAATGCCTCCAGACCGCCGACCACCGGGAAGGTGTGGCGGCGTTCAGGGAGCGCCGCCAACCCGAGTTCCGGGGCGGGTGACCGGTGCTCGCCCCGTGATCAGGCTCACGGACACCCAGGAGTCGTTCAGGGCCCAGGTGGCGCGCTTCGCCGCGTCCGAGGTCGCTCCACACGCCACGGCCTGGGATCGGGAGGACAGCTACCCCCTGGATCTGTTCGCGCGCCTGGGCGAGCTCGGTTGGCTCGGTGTGGGTTTCGGTGAGGAGATCGGTGGGTCCGGAGGCGGGCCGGTCGAGAGGTGCATCCTCATCGAGGAGCTGGCGCGCGCGTCCGCTGGGACAGCGCTCGGCATCTACGTGCACACCGTCCTCGCGGCGGGAGCGCTCGCCGAGGTCGCCTCCCCCGCTCTTCGCGATGAGATCCTGCCGGGCTTGCTGTCGGGGCAGCTGAAAGGGGCCTGGGCCTACGCCGAACCCGACGCCGGAGCCGATGTCACGCGCGCCCGGCTCGCGGCCCGCCGTGAAGGCGAGGGCTTCGTGCTCGACGGTTCGAAGATGTACATCACCAACGGGACCTTCGCCGACGTGATCCTCGTCGTGGCGCGCACCTCGCTCGAACCCGGCCGCTTGACCGGCCTCGCGGTGCTCGCGGTGGATGGGAGCTCGCCAGGGCTCGGGCGTTCGAGGATGGAGAAGATGGGCATGTGGCCCTCTGAGCTCGCCGAGCTCCACTTCGACAACTGCCTCGTGCCGGCCGGCAGGCTCGTCGGAGGGGAGGACCTTGGGTTCCGGGAGTGCCTGCCCGTGCTGTCGAGGGGCCGTGTGTTCGGCGGGGCGCTGGCCTGCGGGCTCGCGGGAGCCGCGCTCGAGTCCGCGGTGCTGCACGCCACGAACCGTGAGCAGTTCGGGGCGCCGCTCGCTGCGCTCCAGGCCGTGCGCTTCAACCTCGCCGACATGGCCGCGCGCCTGCGGGCAGCACGGGCCCTGGTCTATGGAGCGGCCTCGGCGATGGCTGGGGGTGAGGACTTCGACACCGACGCGTCGATCGCCAAGCTCGTCGCCTCCGAGGCTGCCACCTACATCGCCGAGCGCGCCCTGCACCTGCACGGCGCGCAGGGCTTCATGTCAGACAGCCCCGTGCAGCGCTACTACCGCGACTGCAAGGTCCTTGAGTTCGGCGAGGGCGCGAACGAGATGCAGCGCGAGATGATCGCCAGGGCGTTGCTGACCGGTTTCAGGTGCTGACCCGGGGCCGGCCTGCGTGAGCGGGGCGGCCGTGAGCCGGTACTGGCTGAAGTAGCCCCCCTGCATGGCCCGGCGTGACCAGAGCGCCAGCGGCTGGCCGATTGCCCCATGTCGCCTTGAAGCCGCCCTTAAGCTGCCCCGAAGCGTCCGCGGCGATAGTCGTGATGCCGGGTGCGAACGACACCCTCAGTCTCCAGGAGGAGCCATGCCTTCCCGTCCACGCTTTGCAGCCGTCATCCTCGCCAGCGCTGCCATGAGCCTCGGCCTGGCGGCGGGATGCAGCAGCCCTGCCAGCCAGGAGGCCACCACCGGCGGTTCGGCCTCGACGGGCAAGACCCCGGCGTCTGTGGCTGATCCTCACGGCAAGGACACGTCCAAGACCGCTGACTCAGGTGCCAAGTCCAGCACGCAGACCGGTCCCGGGTCCGGATCACCCGCACCTGACCCCTGCCAGGTGCTGACCAAGGACATCGCTGCTGCCGCTTTGGGCGTCGCGGTCAAGGAGCCCCCTCGCACCTTCACCAACGGCCCGTCCAACTCCTGTGTCTGGTCCTCGGCCAGCGGCAAGCGTGCGACAGTCCAGCTGACCCTTTTCACCGACGCTGCGAGGAAGGATGCCGGCTATGACGACTCCAAGAAGCAGCTGGGCGGCCGCGACATCACCGGCATCGGGGATCGTGCGTTCTACGGCGGTGGTCAGCTCCAGGTCCGGAAGGGTGACTGGTACCTGGCGATCCTGCTGGGCACCTCTGGTGGCCAGCCCACCGACGACCAGCTGCGGACCGTCGCCAATGCCGTGTTGGCAAACCTGGGCTGATCAAGAGACCCTTCGATGACCGAGGGCCCACACTGGAGGGCCCTCGGTCGCGTCCCTGCCGAGTCAGCACACGGCACACAGGGCAACCGCGCGCGGCTCACGGCTCACGGCAACTCGCGACACACGGCAACTCGCGGCTCGCGGCAACTCGCGGCTCGCGGCAACTCGCGGCTCGCGGCAACTCGCGGCACGCAGGGCCAGAATCGACCCGGCTTCAGCGTCGCAGCAGGTCCTTGGCGATGTGGGTGATCTGGATCTCGTCGGTCCCCGCGTAGATCTGGAGGACCTTGGCGTCGCGGGCGAGCTGCTCGACCTTGAACTCGGCCATGTAGCCGTTGCCGCCGAACAGCTGAACCGCCTCGAGAGCAACCTCGACCGCTGCCCGGGCCGAGTAGAGCTTCATCGCTGAGGCCTCGGCCAGGGACAGGCCCCGGCCGGCCTTGGTCATCTCGATGTAGCGGAAGACGAGGTTCTGGACGTTGAGGCGGTGCACCTCCATGCGGGCCAGCTTGTCCTGGATCAGCTGGAACTCGCCGATGGGCTGGCCGAACTGCACGCGGTTCTTGGCGTAGTCGATGGACACATCGAGGCACTGGGAGATGATCCCCAGAGACATCGCCGCAACGCCGGACCGCTCCATGGAGAAGGTGTCCTTGGCTCCCTCACGGCCGCCTGACGGCAGGTCCTCGGTCTCGCCGACGAGGCGGTCACGACCCGCCCGGACATCGGACAGGAACAGCTCGCCCGTCGGCGAGGAGTGCATGCCCATCTTGCGCAGCGGCTTGGTCTGGTCGAGGCCCGGCATTCCCCGGTCGAGCACGAAGGAAAGGACCTTGCGCTCATCTGGCGGGTTGCCCTCGTCCAGCTTGCATATGAACACGATCGTGTCGGCGTAGGGCCCGTTGGTGATGAACGTCTTCGATCCGTTGAGCACGTACTCATCGCCGTCACGCCGAGCGGTCGACTTCATCGAGCCGAAGGCGTCAGATCCCGAGTTGGGCTCCGTGATCGCCCATGAGCCGACCTTGTCCAGGGTCAACAGGTCAGGCACCCACCGCTCCTTCTGGGCGATCGTGCCCCGGGAGTTGATCGCAGCGGCCGTGAGTCCCATCGACACGCCCATGGCGGTGACCATCCCGGGCGAGTAACGGCACAGCTCGATGATCGGGATCATCGAGAACGACGGATCGATGCCGATCGCGTCGACGTCCTTCTCACGCTCGGGCGGCTCCTCACCCCTCTGGACGGCATCGGCCACCGCCTTCTCGTGCTCGATGCGCTTGCGGAACCCCTCGCGAGCCATCATGTCCATGCCGAAGGTCGAGAACAGCTTCCGCAGCACCTCATAGGGCGGCGTGTCCCCGTGCTCGAGCTCGTCGTGGATGGGCACGATCTCCTTCTCGATGAACTGACGCATCGCGTCGCGCATCATGACTTGCTCGTCTGACCACTCGAACATCTCGGCCTCCTATGCCTTGGTGCCCCTGGTTCGACGACGGGGTGGGCGAGCATCCCAGCGTCTCGCCACCGAGCGCCCCCCTGTCCTGGTGCACACCGATCCCTGGTGCACACCGATCTTACGGTGTA
The DNA here is from genome assembly GCA_023264915.1 of Microthrixaceae bacterium. GTDB lineage: Bacteria > Actinomycetota > Acidimicrobiia > Acidimicrobiales > Acidimicrobilacustridaceae > JACPNV01. The sequence continues at coordinate 4,930 of JAHFUU010000232.1, forward strand.
TGTCCCAACGATCTTCAACCGGTCACCTGACCCGATCGGGGACCGCTGCGGTCACCGGCGTGCTCACAAGCCGCGGCTGAGGTATCTCTGGCAGCCATGAACTGCGTCTGACCAGCACCGTTCTGTACACTCCTGGGGTCTCGCGGCATGCGCGAACCCCGTCGACCATGAGGCGAACTTCCGGTCCGTCAGGACTCACAAACCACCACCGAGTCACAGCCCTGGCCCTGGCGCGCCCAGAAGCGGGTCGACCTGCCCACGTGTCCACAGGTCAGGTGTCCACAGGTCACGTGTCCACAGGTCAGGTGTCCACAGGTCACGTGTCCACAGGTCAGGTGTCCACGGGTCACGCCTCCACAGGTCACGTGTCCA
>JAHFUU010000233.1 GCA_023264915.1 Microthrixaceae bacterium
CCTGCTGGCCATAGGAGAGGCTCCGAAGCAACAGCAGCGCGACAGCCCCGAGGACAGCGACGTTGAGCGTGGGCACCCTGGCCGCCAGGAGCAGGATGCACAGTGCAAGCACCAGACCGACGTACTGGTATATGGGGGTCGAGACGCTCGAGAGAAGGATCTGGCGCCGCTGAAGGTGCTCGGCTGCATCCGAGAGGTCGTCGAGGCGCCGGGCATACTCACGCCAGGCACCGAACACCCGGGCCTCACGCGCGGCAGCTGTGACCTCGGATATCTCCTCGCCATAGGCCATCCCGAGCCTGGCCAGCTTCTTGCTAGACCGCTTCAACCGCCGGTTGATCGGCAGCAACAGGCAGGTGAACGCGAGTCCCGAGGCGACGATGAGCGCCGTTCCCCTGACATCTATGACCACCGACGCCGTGAGGAATATCGCCAGGGCGAACAGCGCCTTGAGACCTTGGGTGATCGCACCCAGAACCAGGCCTCCCCTTCCGACATAGCTGCCGAACGCGGTGAGGAACTCGCTCGATCGCGTCGACAGCTGCGCGGGCAGGTTGGCCTGGAAGTACTCGTCGGCTATCTGCACCCGCTGCTCGCGTTCCCAGCGCGAGATCATGCGTGCCCGCACCAGCGAGGACACAAGGGTCATGGCCGCCGCAACCGCAACCGCCCCGAGGCACAAGACGATGAGGGTGGTGACAGGTGCATCGAGGGCCACCGGACCGAGCTTGCCGCTGTAGGTGCCCTTGCCTTCTGAGATCGACAGGGCCACCGGCGCGATCATCACGAGCACGGCGGCCTCGGCCTGGGCGATGACCATCGACAGAGCACCGACTGCCGCGATCGACCTGCCGCACCCCCTGAAGTGACGCTGGCAGCTCTTGAGCACCGGGATGCGCCGCTCGACCAAGCCCCGCACCCGGGAACCGGGCCCTATGGTCGAGCCGCCCATCGAGGCGCCCTGGGCCAGCGTGGTCTCGGGCGGCTCCAGCTGATCATCCTCCGGGCCCTCGGGGCCAGGTGCAGACCCGCTCGCCATCAGCTCGGCACCCGCCGCCGGCCGACAGGCGCGCCGAGCCACATCGGAACCACACGATGCGATGTCGAGCCGGATGGCGACGGGGCAGCACGGGCGAGATGCGACACGGATTGAGAGCTCACAGGACTGGGCAGGCACGACGTGTGCTGCACGAAGATCACGATCAATGGTAGCTACCGCGTGCTCGGCGGCTACGGGACGCCAGGGCTGATGCGGCCCCGGATCGTGCAGTTCAGCGGGCCTGGTCCCTGGCCTTGATCCATGCCTCGAAGCAGGCGATGGTCCACAAGGGGCCTGCGGCCGGGTCGAACCGGCGGTCAAGGGCTCGACGCAGGTTCCTCACCGCTCTGGGGTCGAAGATGCCTTGGTCGACGAGCCACCCGTCCTCGATCCCGTCGACCATGGGCCGCAACGGCCCGCGCAGCCATGAGGGCAGGGGCACCGAGAAGCCCTGCTTGGGCCTGTCTGCCAGCGCCGTCCCGAAGTAGCGGCGCGCCAGCTCGCGGGGCAGGGTCTTGGCACCGGGCTGGCCAAGCCGCCGAACCTCTGGCTGCATCGCCCAGCTGGCCACGACAGGTGCGAGGAACGGCACGCGAACCTCGAGCCCGCATGACATCGAGGCCCGGTCGACCTTCACCAGCAAGTCATCGGGCAGGTAGAGCTCGGCATCGACGGCCTCGGGCCACTGGCCCGGCGACCCGCGCAAGTGATCGCCGACCAGCTCCATGACCGGGGCGAGGGCCGCGGCGGCCTCGCCCGCGCTGGCGCCGAGCCGGCGAAGGAGCACCGGCGGGATCGCCGCGGACACCTCGGCCCAGCGCTGATCCGGTGCCGACAGCGCCCTGTCGATGCTGCGCAGCCTGGAGTGTGGCCGAGCCCACCACGACCACACCAGTGACCCCGCCAAGACCTTCAAGCCCGCTCGGGCCCACCTGAACCGCCGCGCGACCCGCGCCGGCTGACGCAGCTCCCGGTAACGGCCATAGCCCGAGAAGAGCTCGTCGCCGCCGTCGCCCGCGAGGGCGACCTTGACATGTCCGGCCACGAACCTGCACAGCAGCAAGGTCGGGATTGCTGACGCGTCCGCGAACGGCTCGTCATAGACGTTGACGAGATCGTTCACGACCGCCAGCGCGTCGTCGACCCCGACGGTGATCTCGTGGTGGGTCGTGCCAAGGACCTGAGCGACATGGCGCGCATGAGCGGACTCGTCACGGCGCGGATCGTCGATCGCGACCGAGAACGTCTGTATGCCCGGTCGGTGTGCCGCCGCATGGGCTGCGACCAACGACGAGTCGATGCCTCCTGACAGCAGCACGCCCACGTCGACGTCAGCGACCAGCCGGCTCTCAACGGCCAGTCGCAGCCGCCGGTCGAGCTCGTCCACGGCCCCGGTCGCCGGTGTGCCCGGGCGCTTGGCCGAGGCCGGGCGCTTGGCCGAAGCCGGTGGGTCCCCTTGGAACCGCAGGCCGCCGAGGTCGATCTCAACGTCTCTGAAGTTGGTCCTCTCGACGGTGAGATGGCCGTCGGCGAAGCGGCCATGGTGGCCAGGGGCGAGCTTGGTGACCCCTTCGGGGATCGAGTCGGGACCTGGCACGTACCCCATGGCCAGGTAGCGCAACACTGCCTGACGGTCTGGGGGCGGCATCGGACCCAACGGGACGAAGGCGTGGAGCTCGCTCGCAAAAGCGATGCCGCCGTCGCGCTGGAAGAGGTGAAGCGGCTTCTCGCCGAAACGATCGCGACCGACGAGGAGGCACCTCTCATCGAGGTTGTACCCGGCGACCGCATACATGCCGTCGAACCGGGCGAAGGCTGCGGCTCCCCAGACGTCCAGGGCCTGCGCGACCACCTCGGTGTCAGAGCTCGTGGCGAAGCTGACCCCTTCTCCGGCCAGCTCTTCGCGAAGCTCACCGAAGTTGTAGAGCTCGCCGTTGAACACGACCTTCCAGCGTCTCGCCGCCATGGGTTGGTGGCCGCCCACGATGTCGATGATCGACAGCCGGGCCATGCCCAGCGATGCTCGTTCACCCACCCACCAGCCCCGGTCGTCGGGCCCCCGGTGCGCGAGCGCCGCCACCATCGCTTGGATCACCTCCGAACCGCCCGAGATGTCGAGGCCGACCCATCCGGCGATGCCGCACACGACGGCTATCTTTGCACCTGCTTCTGGGCCCACGATCACACCGTGCAGCATCCACCCTTGCCGAACCTGATGACCGAACCTCTCCATGGCTCCTGCACGCCGGGCACCGCACTGGCCCCTCTCATGACGTGCTCGGGTGAGCCGTGCGGCTAGGGCTGGTCATCAGGGACGGGCGCGACAACCCTGCGGCCCGGGTCAGGTTCCTCGACCTGATCGCGCGCCTCGACAGCGCCGGCTATGAGACCCGCGTGCTGCCATGGGCACCGCGCACATCCTCGGCTGTCGCAACCAGCTCGGCCCGAGCGCTGGCCCTGGCTCGGTGGGCCGACGTGGTCGTGCTGCAACGGCCCGTCCAGCCCCCGCCGCTCACCGCGGCGCTGGCGCGCGTGAACCCGCACCTGGTCGTCGACTTCGACGACGCGATCTGGTCAGACGGGCGCGGGGGCACCTACCCGCGCTTCGACGAGCGCCTGCGCGCGGCTCTCAAGACCGCGCGTGCGGTGACCGCGGGGAGCGAGCATCTCGCCCGCTGGGCCCGATCGGTGACCTCTCACACCCTCGTCGAGGTGATCAGGAGCTCTGTCGACCTCGCCGCCGTGCCAGAGAGGACCGAGCCGGACGTTCCGACGATCGTCTGGGTCGGCACGCCGGGCAACTTCGGCGACTTCAGCGGCGGCGCCCTCGTCGCCCTTCGCGAGCTCGTCGCGACCGGGCGCGCCCGGATGCGAATCGTGAGCTCTGAGGCCATGCCCCGATCGATGATCGAGACCCAGCACGTTGCCTGGCGCGAGGACACCGAGATGTCCGCACTCGCGACCTCGACCATCGGCGTGATGCCCCTGCGCGACGACGAGCGAAGCCGTGGAAGGTGCGGGTACAAGGCCATCCAGTACATGGCCGCGCGCCTTCCAGTGGTCGCCTCACCGGTCGGTGCGGGGATCGAGCTGGTGCACGAAGGGATCAACGGTCTCCTTGCCGACGGCGCGGGTGAGTGGGCATCTGCGCTCGAGCAGCTGCTGGACGATCCCGCAGCTGCAATCGAGGCGGGCAGGCAGGGACATGCCTGGGTGAACGAGCACGCCTCGACCGAGGTCGTCGTGAGCCAGCTCGACGCGGTGCTCCGCTTCGCCGCTGGCTGAGGCGCAAGGCGTCGCCGCTGGCTGAGGGGCAAGGCTTCGCCGCTGACTGAGGGGCAAGGCTTCGCCGCTGGCCGACGAGTCATGCATCGGGGCCAGATCGCCGACCCCTCAGCTTCGCGGGGCGCTCTGAGGTGCCGACTCGATGCGATCGCCGAGCACACCGTTCGGCGCCAGGACCCGAAGGCCCACAAAGGCCCACACCGGTCCCGGACCTCGCCTGGATGGGATGGGAACCCCCGTCAGCGGTACCGTACGCCTTCGCCATGGACGCCGACACCGACCGCGACCTGGACGGGCAAGCCGAGCCGGGCGCGGATCCGCGCGCGGCCCCATCTGGTGGCTCGAGCCAACCAGCGGGAGTGCTGCTGAGCATCGTGATCAACACCTTCGACCGGCCCGATCTGTTGGCACGCGCGCTCGAGTCGGTGACCTCACAGGCGCGGCCAGATGTCGAGGTGCTCGTGGCCGACGACGGCTCGGCATCACCGGTGAGGGATCTGGTCGAGGGCAGGTTCCCGGGCGTCGCCTACCTCTGCCAACCCAACGCCGGGCTCTCGGCTGCACGCAACCTGGGTGCGCGACACGCCCGTGGCCGCTTCGTGATGTTCCTCGACGACGACGACGAGCTCATGCCTGGCGCGGTCAGCGCGCTGGTTGCCCTCCTCGATGCCGACGATGTCGGTATCGCTTCGGGTGCTGTCGAGTGGGTCGCTGCCGACGGCACCGTGACGCGGTCCGAGCCGAGGCCCCTCGGGCCCGCGATGGGCGACCTCGTTGCATCGTTCATCGCCGGCTCGTTCGCCATCCGGGCCGAGCTGCTGGAAGGCGTCGGGGGCTTCGACGAGGAGCTGCGTTGCAGCCACCAGACCGAGCTGTTCTTGAGGGCCGGCCCCGAGTGCGTGCGACGGGGTTGGCGTGGGGTCGCAACCGCGGCCCCGATCGTAGGGGTCCACCGCTC
>JAHFUU010000234.1 GCA_023264915.1 Microthrixaceae bacterium
AGACCGACCCTGGCATCTACCGGGTTCGCACCGATGAGCATGGCTGCTTTGAGCTCGTCCAGATCCGGCCATACCCAAATCCGACCTTCGGCCGCCTAGCGCAGCTCTGCTTCGACGAGGACACAGGGGCCATGCGCTACTCAGACCGACACTTCGAGGGGCTACGCGAGATCATCCAGGCGAGATCCATCACGAGAGAAGTGGCGCCTTCGGACTTCGATCTGTCGCGCAAGCCCGAGTTCGACGAGCAGATCCGCGGTGCTACTTCGACCACGGCGCAGGGTTGACGAGCCTGTCGGACGGATACGGGGCGGGCGGAGGCCACGGAAGGCGCCAGCACGGTGTGCTGGTGGCGATGCGTTGGAGGGAGTAGAGCGACCCCCGCCCCTTTGCCCCGGATCGGTGGGGGCGATTACCACCGACAGTGCTCTTTCGGCGTGTAGGCAGTCCACCTTTACGTGTTTTGGTGGCACCGTCACTGTCACGCCAGCTTTGTGCCTGAACGACGGGACCGCCATCCTGGTGAGGTGTTTCTAGGTGACCAGCTACCGGCATGGCTCTTGCTGGCCTTTGGAGCAGCGCTCGCCGTGGGCAACGCCTTGGCGCTCGTGCGCCCGCCCCGCGACGCCGATGGTGACGAGCTGTCCCGTCCCCCGATCAGGCGAAGTGCGGCGATGATCGCCGTGGGGAGCGCTTGTGCGGTCTGGGCCCTTGCCAGCCTCATCAAGTCCGGCTAGACGGGTCACTTCGCTGGACCTGTTGGTTGAACGCCGTTAACCTTCTTCGGTGATCCCGGGACGTTCTGTTCAAAGGCCCGGAGGCGCGGCCTTGCTGTCGGTTCATGATCTGTCAGTCACCTTCGGCGTGGTGCGCGCCGTGGATTCGGTGAGCCTTTCAGTCCCTGCCGCCACCCTTGTTGGTCTGATCGGGCCGAACGGAGCCGGGAAGACGACCACCATTGACGCCATCACTGGATTCGTTCCCCACCAGGGAAGGATCACCTTCGACGGTGTCGATCTCACCAGCGCGCCGCCACACAAGCGCGCACTGGCGGGCGTGGCTCGTACATGGCAGTCCCTCGAGCTGTTCGACGATCTGTCCGTGAAGGAGAACTGCCGGGTCGCCGCCGAGCGCCCGACAGTTGGACGGACACTGCGCGAGCTGATCGGTGGACTCTCGGTGCCGATCCAGTCAGAGGTCCAAGACGCGCTGGAGCTGGTCGGGCTGGCTGAGTTGTCGGACCGGTACCCGGGCGAGCTTTCCCTGGGCCAACGGAAGCTCGCCGCCGTCGCGCGGGCTCTGGCCTCATGGCCGCGCGCGCTTCTGCTTGACGAGCCCGCGGCAGGCCTCGACAGCAAGGAGAGCAGGCAGCTCGGCAGGCGCATTCGCCAGATCGTCGATCGCGGAATTGGTGTGATGCTCGTGGACCACGACATGGGACTCGTGCTGTCGGTGTGTGATGTGTTGCACGTGCTCGAGTTCGGCCGGGTGATCGCGTCGGGGACCCCTTCTGAGATCCGCGCTGACCCAAGGGTCATCGACGCTTACCTTGGTGAGATGGCCAGGCCGTGACTGCCATCGCCATGCTCTGGCTAGAAGGACCTGACGGGAGGGGCCATCCAGATGTTCGTTGATCCTCCCGTCCGTCGGCTGACCATCGCGGGGATGTCGAGCGGCTATGACGGGGTCCCGGTCGTGCGTGGGCTCGACCTGCATGTGGACGAGGGTGAGGTGGTCGCTTTGCTGGGTCCAAACGGGGCTGGCAAGACCACCACGCTGCTGACTGTCTCGGGTCTGATCGAGCCTCTGGGTGGCACGCTCGACGTGCTCGGTCAGGGACCTCCGGATTGTGCCCGACCCTTTGAGGTCGCGCGGAGGGGCGTCGCCCACGTTCCTGAGCATCGAGCGCTCTTCTTCGGGCTCACGGTGCGGGAGAACCTCCGTCTTGGTGCCCGCGCCAAGCACCGTGACGCGTCGGCGGAGCTCTCCCATGTGCTTGGGTACTTCCCCGAGCTTGAACCCCTTTTGGATCGCAAGGCAGGGCTGCTCTCTGGTGGCGAACAGCAGATGCTGGCACTGGGCCGAGCACTTTCGGGGGAGCCCAAGCTCTTGCTGGTCGACGAGATGAGTCTCGGATTGGCTCCCATGGTCGTAGAGCGCTTGTTGCCAGTCGTGAGACGAATCGCGCGTGAGACCCGGGCAGGCGTCCTCCTCGTCGAGCAGCATGTTCATCTCGCATTGGAGGTCTCCGATCGCGGGTACGTGTTGAGCCACGGCGATCTGGTGCTGCAAGGGGAGGGGTCGGATCTCGCTGGCGACGCTCACGTACTCGAGTCGAGCTACCTCGGCGCAACAACTTTGTAGAAGGCACGCCAGGGAGCGGGTGTCGTCCTCGCCTAGGTGGGGCTACCCTTTGCCACACCTCCACCGTGAACGGGGCCGGCGAGCGCCCCAAGTCTCGCTACCTCAGATGCAGTGGTCGTCGAATCCGGCCTTCCAGGTCGCCCGAGAGTTCGGGGGGACCCAGCGTGAGCTTCCGAAGTGAGCCTTCTCTCAGGGCTATCCCATCTGAAGAAACGGCTCCAGCCCGGGCCGGCCGTGCGTGCGAGGGGCTTCGGCGGGCAAGGCGGATCAGGTCGTGAGCAGCGACGAATGGGTTCGAGCTCCCCGACAGGCTCGCAGTCAAGCAACCCTCGAGCGCTTCGTCGACGCCACCCGCGAGCTGCTGGGCCGGCAGTCCTTCGAAGACATCACGGTGGCCGAGATCGTCAAGACCGCCGACCGGACCGTGGGCTCGTTCTACGCGCGCTTCGACGACAAGTACGCGGTGCTTCACGTGCTGGTCGATCGGCTGAATCAAAGGATCTCCGATGTGGTCGACGCGTTCTGCGATCAGGTCCGCTGGGAAGGAGTGCCGCTGTCGGAGTTCATCGCCGAATCCGTCCGCCTCAACGTCCAGGCGTACCGGCGCTCGGGCCCCCTGTACAGGGCGGCCCTGCAGGCCTCGGTAACCGATGAACGGTTCCGGCGCCGCCGCATGGAGACCATGCAGGAATGCGCCGAGGCCCAAAAGCGCTTCATCTTGAGCCGTTCAGGCGAGGTTGGTTGCGACGATCCAGCCCGGGCGTCGGACATGATGTTCGAACTCGTGGCCGCCAGGCTCGATCACGAGCTGCTGTTCGGGCGTTTCACGATCACTCACCCTGAGTCGGATCTCGAGCTCATCGAGGAACTCGTCGATCAGTGCTGTGCTGTCCTTGCAATCATCGATCCAGCCGCTGTTCACGATGACCTTCCCGTCGGTGCCGCCAGCAGCTGAGAGCTGGTCTCAAGCGAACCGATCATCGTCGGCTCAGGCTCCGTTCCTGGTGACGGGTGCGGGTCGGTGCGGGACCCACTACTTGTGCGAGGCCCTCAACCTGCTTGGTTTCTTGACGGGACATGAGCAGGTTTTCGGCTATGACGAGTCGAGCGCGGGTCGCTGGGGACGATGGCGTGGGGATTGCTCCTGGCCCGGTGCCGCGTACCTGCACCGGGTGCCAGCGGGAACGGCCGTCCTCCATCTGGTTCGTGATCCCCTGGCGATGGTCCGATCCCGCCTCGGGGACAACAACCTGGGTGCCAGCGCTCAGGGCCGGACTGTCGCGTCCTTCGTTGTCAGGCATCGCACGGGGATCTTCGATGGGGCCGTCGACGATCTGGGGCGTGCCTTGCTGTTCGTCGAGCGCTGGAATCGTGCGATCGAGTCACACGCCAGGTCGACATGGTTCGGGTATCGCAGGGAACGGATCGAGGATGTGTCAAGGGATCCGTTGGTGATGTCCGAGGTCGTCTCGTTCCTAACCGGAGCCGCACCCTCCCCGAGGCGATGCAGCGCCGTTCAGGCAGACCTGGATGAGCTTGTCGGGAGCCGCGGCCATTCTGTCCGGCTGGACTGGGAGGACGTTGTGGGTCACCCGAACGGGGCTGCATTGGCCCAGATGTCATGGGACTACGGGTACCGGTCAGTAGGCCCTGCCGTGTCCCAACGTGGGCGGCTGTGATTGACGGGACCGTGGGCTCGAACCAGCAGCGTCACTGCCCGGCCAGAGGGCCCCGTTGATCTGACGCACCGAGCACTTGGCTCTTGGCCAAAGGTTGCTCGGGCCGCCAGCGGGGGCCAGCCTCCCGCCGCGGGTCAGCGCTGAGGCTTGAACCCTGGGGTTCACCGAGTCACGTGCACCAATCCCTCGCTGGTGTCGAGCGTGCCCGATGTCGCTGTGACGTGTGCAGCACTGGCTTCAGGTCGAGGGTGTTCGTGGCGAAAGCTGTTGCGCAACGCGGGGGAGGGAGCATCCCCGGCGGTACCGCGATGACGTGAGTCGGCCTCTCCGAGGTCAACGTCAACCCTCGCGGCTTGCCGGCCTGCTCCACCGGCGTTGCCTTCTCACTATGACCACACACTGACAGCCCAAACCAAAGAAAGTCAGGTAGCAAGCCATGGCTTACCTTCCTCAGCCAGGGTACTCACACCTCCGTCCAGCGGGTCCGGGTGGCCCAGTCGGCCCGGCGGCCCAAGCGCCAAGCTCTATGGGCCTCGGTCCCCGAGCCACCACTCCCTACCCGCCTCCGAGCGCCGCCGCGGGACCACAAGCACCGCGGTCTTGGGGCTCATCTCCTGTTCCAGACCCCTTTCTGCCGGGCGGGCAGCGCTCGAAGGCGCCCCTTGTCTTCGCCTTGACTGCGTTGTTGGTCCTCGTGATCGCCGTGGTCACCGTGGTGGTCGTGACCACTCGGTCCGCTGAAGCGGACTCGAGCGACGTCTTCTTGGCATCCGCAAACGAGGTCGGACCTGATCCGTTCACCCCCGACGCAGCGACAACGACGGCGGGTTCTGGGACGCAGCCCGCACAGCAGGCGACGGCAACCAACCCGACCACACCACCAGCCTCAGACGGTGGTCAGCGCTCATACAACGGCGGTCAGCCCGGCCTGTACGGGGGGACGCGAAACGAGGCGAGCTGTGACGCGCAGAAGATGCGCACCTACCTCGACCAGCATCCAGACAAGAAGTCGGCCTGGGCCGCGGTGGAGGGGATCTCATCCAACGAGGTCCGCTCGTACGTGGAGCAGCTGACACCGGTCCTGTTGCGCACCGACACGCTTGTGGTCAACCACGGGTTTGCCAACGGTCAGGCGACTCGTATCGACGTTGTCCTGCAGGCAGGTACTGCTGTGATGATCGACAAGTACGGCGTTCCCCGCGTGAAGTGCTCTTGTGGCAACCCGCTTCTTCCGCCAAC
>JAHFUU010000235.1 GCA_023264915.1 Microthrixaceae bacterium
TGTCGTGGACAGCATCGCCTCACTCGATGAGTTCGAGGCGTGGATGCTCCAGCGGGGATGGCCTCCGGTGATCTGCAACGGGTAATCGCCACCGGCGGGGGGCGGCTCCTTGTGGCAGGGAAGTTGCTCGCCGGCCTCGAGGAACCACGGATGGTCGATGTAGAACTGGGCCCGCCCGGTCAGGGTGGGGAACGGCATGAGTGACTCGACGTGATCGCGGTACGCGATGAAAGGTCCGTTGGGATCGATGTCGCCACCGGTCACCCCGGACACGATCCGCGGCAGGCGCACGGGCCGTACCCAACCCTTCTCGCGCAACGACTGAACGGAGGTGCCTTCTGGCAGGTTTCCCGACAGCACGCTGTCACGCAGCACCTCGTCGATCACCTGCTCCTCGGTCTCGATCGCACCGTTCATGGTGAACTGGGCATGCACCCTGGCGTATTCGCGGACCCCCCCGTGGGTGTCGTCGTAGGTGCTCAAACCCCGCTCTTCGGCCCGCCTCGTGATTGCTGACGAGAGGCCGCGGAAGATCTCCCAGTCCGAACGGCTCTCACCGCGAGGCTCTACCGCCTTGTCCGCGAGCATGCGCTCCCACGAATGAGAGTTGGCCGCATGGAAGTCGAGTCGCTCGTGCTCACACGCCACCGGCAACACGATGTCGGCATTGAGACCGACGGTGCTCATCTTCCAGTCCAGCACGACGATCATGTCCAGCTTCGGCCAGAGATGATCGAGAAGCTCCCGCTGGCCCCCACGCGTCCGCCGCAAGACGTTGGTACCAGCCTGGAGCAGCACCTTCGGGCGTGTCTGGGGGCCCGGCCGGACCAGTCCCGCCCACCACCCCCGCTGCTGGGCCTCGGTGATGTACTCGCCGTGCGGCCTCGGGTTGTCGCTCCACCCCTCGTGGTCCCACATGTCCTCGAAGCCGCAGTGGTACCAGAAGAAGAACGCCGGCGGGGTCGAGCTCATCGACGACGCAGACTGGCGCATCATCTCAAGTGCCGCCTTGCCGTCGGTCATGGACGGGTCGCTGGCCTTCATCACGTCAAGGTAGGCATCGAGGGCCTGGAGGCTCTCCTCTGCTGACTCGATGCCGGCGTTGCCCTTGAGCAGGCCGAGTATCTCGCCCTCGATGAGGGCGATTATGTAGGTGTCGAGGCCCGTCCCGGGCTTGCCCCAGTTGCCGGTGAGCGCCAGCATCAGGTCCACGGTGCGTTCCATCAGGTCGCCGTGGTGGTGCTTGCAGCTGCCGAGACCGTTCTGAACCTTCGTTCGTCCAGAAGAGACCATGCGCGCAAGCCGGCGGATCGTGCTTGCCGGCACCTGGCAGGTCTCGGCCGCGGCCTCAGGGGTGTAGTCGGCAAGGCGCTCGCGAAGCAGCGCGTAGACGGTCTTGGCCTCGACCGACGTACCGTCGGCCAAGGTGACCTGGGTTTGCGCCTCGAGCTTCACGCCAGAGGGGGCGATCGAGTCGAGGGCCGCGACCTCGACTGGAGCCACCTGCCCATCGCGGATGCAGTAGAACCTGTCCTCCCGGCCACCCTCGTTCATGTCATGGTCACGCAGGAACCTGCCGGTGTCTGACCTCACGAGGAAGCAAAGGTCGGTCTGGGACCTGACGAAGTCCAGGTCGGCCCATCCCTCGTCGATGATCACCTTGCAGATCGCAAGCATCAGAGCAGCGTCGGTACCCGGGCGGATCGGTACGTGCATGTCCGCATGCACGGTCGACGGGCTGAAGTCGGGGTTGATCGCCACAACCGTCGCACCCCGGTAGCGAGCCTCGGCCAGGTAGTGGAAGTAGGGGATGCGCGTGTAGGCAGGATTGCCGTTCCAGATCAGGATCGTGTCGGCGCGGAAGGTGTCATCGGCGCTGGAGCCCCCGAGCAGGCCGCCGAAGGTCGCCCAGTGCCCGAGGTGCACGTCGCTCACCGTCGAGTTGGAATCCATGGCGACCACGTCCAGCGCCGCTCCGAGCCGCGCCCGGCCGAGCCCGCCCGCGAGGCCCGACTCAGGCCCAGGGTCGAACAGGATCGAGTGCGGACCCTCGGTTTCGAGAGCGTCGATGATCGAGTCGGCCACGGCGTCGAGAGCCTCGTCCCAGGTGATGCGCTCCCACTGGCTGGACCCGCGCCGGCCAACCCTGCGCTGAGGGAACAGCAACCGCTCGTCGCCGGCTGCCTGGGTGTGCCACGCGCCCCCCTTCTGGCAGCCAAGGGGGTTCATGTCGGGGATTCCGTCGTATCCGGTGATCCCACCTGACTGCTCCTGGAACACGACCTTGCCGTCGGAGGTGTAGATCCGGTACGCACAGTTGGCTATGCAGTTGCCGCAATGAGACGCCCACTTGACCTGATCCCAGCTCCACCGTTCCGCCGTAGGCGTCGACATGATCCGTCTCCTTGGCTGCGTCGCTGCCCGGAAGTGCGGGGCGATCCTCATCACCCCTGGGCGAGCCGCATCGTAGCCCGGGCTGCTCGCCGGGCTCCCTCGCCCACGATGCTTCGGGCCAGTTCAGATGCGACGGACCGCCAGGATCGCTACATCGTCGGTTATCGGGCCAGTCGCGAAGTCAACCGCTGCCTCGAGAAGGGACTTGCAGAGCACATCTGCGGCTACGCCAGGGTCTCGCCTCAACGTGTTGGCTATGCGGTCCTCACCGAAGAGCTGCTCGCCGTTGCGCACCTCGCTCAGCCCGTCGGTGTACATGAGGCACAAGTCGTTGGGCTCGAGGGGGATCTCGCGTGAGTAGTAGGACGCCTTCGGGTCAAGCATCAGCAGAGGCCCGGTCGCCCGGAGGGGCCGGACCTCGCGTTCGTGCCAGAGCCAGGCGGCAGGGTGGCCAGCAGACGCCACGCGAATCGTGCCGGCCTGGGTGTCGAAGAGCGTGACGCACATGGAGATGAACTCCTCAGAGTGGCCCATCGCCGACATCTGGGTGTTGAGCTCCTCCAGGGCCTGGGCCGGGTCGCGGTACTGGCGCAGGAACACCCGCAGCAGGTACTTGGCCTGGAAGGCCGTGATGGCCGGCTCGATGCCGTGCCCACTCACGTCACCGATCACTGCTGCGACCCGCGTCTCGGCGACCCGGAACACGTCATAGAAGTCGCCGGCCATGAGCCCCGTCCCGGCCTGGTAGACCCGGCCCACCTCGAAGCCCTCGAAGTCGGGGAGATCCTCGGGGGCCAGGCGCGCGGCCCATCGCTTGGGGGCGAGCTCCTCTTGCACCAGGACCTCCTGGGCCCTGCGCTCGAGCTCGCTGCGGCTCTGCTCCATCCGCGCTTCCTTGATGAAGTTGCGGCCGAACACGAGGGAGATGATCACCGGTACGAGCACGAGGGCGAACACCGACCAGAGCGCGGGCTGATCGGCCAGCGCGACCACCCCGCACGCGGCTGCCATCGCCACATACAGGATCGTCGTGTGAAGCTCCTTGCGGTAGTCAGACAGGGCGATCGACTTCAGGTCCGAGTCCCCTGACTGGCATTCGACGCGCCGCAGGAGCTTGTGCCGGTACCGAGCCGACCGGCCCCACACGACCGCAGCTGCAAGGCACCCCACGGCCACCACGGCAAGGATGGGCTGGTGCATGGTGGGCACATCGTAACCAGCGGCCTGGTCCACCTCGTTGAGGAACGGTTACAACACGTTCACGGACAGACTTGCGGTTTGATGTGATCTCCATCTATTCCACAGGCGAGGAACCCCAGCTCATCGGGCGATGTCATCCTTTCGCCACAAGAACCCTGGTCCTTGAAGCGATCACCTCCTGCAACGTCTTCACCGCGCCTGACAGGGCTCGCCAACCCGTCCTGGCCACCTGCTCCCAGGACACCTGACTGCACAACCTGGCGCGGTCCCGGGGTGCTTGCGCCTCACCCGTAGAGCGGAACGCTCTCCGTGGAGCCTGTCTCATAGCAGTGTTGCAGGCGGATGAGGCGCATGCAGCTGTCGTCCAGGCCGCCGGGACGGTTCCTGTGCATCCACAGGCGCCGGTGCTCGTCGATGATCGGCACGAGCCTTCGCGCGAGCTCGAGCCTGTCCTGCTCGGGGATCGACTCGAGCGATCCGTCACCGTGGCCGAGGCGGGCCACGGCATCGTCACAGAGCACGATCATGAGGTCGATCGCATTGTTGAGCTCGTCCACCACCAGCTCACCCTGGATCGGATCCCCCACGCCAGCAACGACAACGCCACCGCCGTCGACACCGGCCCCGGCTGGGTCATCAGTGCCGCTGGCTCGAGCAGCACCGTGGTCGGCACTGCCCATGTCGTCGTTGCCCGGAGGGCTGGCCGCAGCGGCGGCAACGGTTCTGCACTCGGGCACCCCGGTCGGAGCCGCCTCGAAGCTGCACCCCTTCAATCTGGCGCGGCAGGCCTTGAGGACGTGCCGCGCCTTCAGGTAGTCCTCGGTTCTCACCCCGGTCGCCGGTCCGCGACCCAGAACCAGCTTGGGCATGTAGAGGGGCATGGCGAGCAGGGACATGTTCCACATCTGGGTCGGCAGCGCTAGGTGCACGTCCCCCAGCTCGACGAGCACCGCCCCGAGCGTTCCCGAACGGTCCCCGAACAAATGGTGATCAAGGGCAGCCGCCACGTCGAGGTCCTGGTTGGCCTCGAGGCACCACGAGACGGCGGCCCCGCAAGCCAGCGGCGGCAGGCTGATCGGCAGGTACTGCAGATGGCCGAGGTCTCCCCAGTCGGTGTTGAGGATCCCCTGCCCGCCGTGGCGTGCGGCCGCGGACACGGCGGCGTGGATGTTTCCTCGCGCGTTCGTGAAGCGGCCGAGGATGGTTATCCAGCTCGACGTGCCCGGGCAGGCCCAGAAGGTCCTCCCGGCTTCGGCGAGCGCGCTCAGGTTCTGCTCGAAGGGATGATCGGACTCATAACCCCACTCACAGACGGTGACGCGCTCGGGCAGGGCCGCGATGTCATCGACGCGCCCTCGCAGGATGTCCCCCCACATCAGCATCTCGTAACCCTCCAGCTCGGGGCAGTCGCGGAGCCTCTGCACCCACCCCAGGTACTGGTCGAGATCGCCGGTGTCGAGCTCCCACGGCTCGTCGAGGCCCACATTCACACGGCGGCTGGAGAAGTTCGGCAACAGCTCGGCGAGCAGTGACCGCACGAAGGCAAACGCATCGTCGTCGGCGGGGTCAAGGGTGCTGGGGCCCCGGTGCGTGCCGACGAACTCGAACCCTTCGGGCTGCAAGGCAAGGGACCTGTAACGGTGATGAGCGAGCCAGCGCTCCATGTGCCCCAGGCCGTTCTG
>JAHFUU010000236.1 GCA_023264915.1 Microthrixaceae bacterium
TGGCTGAGCAGAGCCCAGCACGGGATGCGGCGATCAGGCGCCTGAAGGCCAAGAAGGGCTTCCAGGCCAATGTCGTGTCATACGTCGTGGTCAACCTCTTCCTGGTGGGGGTCTGGGCCGTTTCGGGCCGGGGCTACTTCTGGCCCATATGGGCGATCCTGGGATGGGGCCTCGGCTTGGCCATGCACGCGTGGTCCATCTACGGCGCCAAGCCGATAACCGAAGAGGACGTCCAGCGCGAGATCGATCGGGGCGGCGGTGCGGCCTGAGGCCTTCGGCCCCAGCGAGCCTCCAGCGGCCGACCCAAGGTGGAGGTCTCAGACGAGCTTGAGCAGCTCGTCGAAGCTGTCACGCAGCGCTTCGACGAACGCCACCGCATCGGGGATCGCGGCTGGGTCGGTGTTGATCCCGAGGTTCACGTCGTCGCGGTAAGAGAGCAGCACGACGCTTGTCGCCGCCCCGGTCATGGGTCCGAGGGCTATCTGGGACTCGATCTGGGCGCCGGCGACGAAGATGGTGACGGGTGCACCGGGCACGTTGCTGGTCACGAAGTCGATGCCTTTCAGCATCGCGCCGAACACGCCGGTGGTGGCAGATGCCGGGAGGCGGTTCAACAGGTTGGCGATCGGGTCCGAGAGTGACAGCGCCGGCTCGGCCCGCTGGTGCGCCACGAGCTCACGGACGGCGTTCATCCGAGCTATTGGATCCTCGATGCCCACAGGGACAGGGAACCGTGCCGGGACGAACTGGTTGCCTGCTCGGCGGGCAGTCTCGTCGTCGCGCACGTTGATGGGCATGGTCATGCGCAACAGCTCGACGTCAACGCCATGGTGTTGGTGGTATCGCCTCAGCCCGCCAGCGACGCCGGCTACGAATGCATCGTTGAGCCGCCCTGACACGATCTTGGCCACGGCCTTCAAGGGCTGTAGCGGGAGCCGCAAGGTGTCGAAGCGGACACTCAGCGATCGGTCGCGCATCAGCGGACTCAGAGGATCGGTGGCCGGGCGCAGCATGCGCGCCATCGAGGTCGTCGTGTCGAGTAGATCGCTGATGACCCCGACAGGGTCGTTGATCAGAGCGCGAGCCTCGCGGGGCGCGCCTGCAAGCAGGCCGCGGACCGCTTCGGTCTGGCGGATCGTCTCGTAGCTCAAGGCATCGATCCAGCGCCGCCCTTCTGTGAGGTTCCTCGGCTCTGGCACTGGAGGGAGCTCACCCGTGCCAGCGGGTTCGCGCTCGAGATCGAGCATCTCCATCTGGAGCTTCATGCCCCCGACCCCGTCGGTGATCGCATGGTGGACCTTGCCTATGAGGGCGGCCTTGCCGTCGGCAAGGCCTTCGACGACGGTGAACTCCCAAAGCGGTCTCGCGCGGTCGAACCCCTGCATCGCAATGGGTCGCGCGATGTCGAGGACCTCGCGGATCGTGCCCTGGCCGATGGCCTTCATCCACCGAAGGTGGTAGCTCAGGTCGAAGTTGGGGTCGATCTCCCACCGTGGTGGTGCGATGGACATCGGATGGCCGAGAACCCTCTGGCGAAGCCGAGGGACCACCCGAGTGACGCGCTCCATGTTCTCGGTGAAGCGCTCGCGATCTGGCGATCGGTCAAGGACGAAGACGGTGACGATCGTGCTGCGAAGCAACGGATCCTTCTCGATGTTCCACATGAGGGCGTCGGCATCGCTCATCCTGGGCTCGAACTCGAAGTCCTCGATCGCTTCTATGTCCACAGCCGCTCCTTCTCTCCGCGCTCTCCTCGAGGAAGGCTACTGGGGCTCCACCCCGGCCCGCCGAGTCTTGTGACCGGGATGGGGGGGACGGTGGGTCGTTCTAAGGAGGCGCTCAGCACTTGACGCCGTCCGCTGGCTGGTACAGAGCGTTGAACCTGTCCACCTCGGTGTGGTTGTCGATCAAGAAGGTGCGCGTGCGCTCGGTGGTGACCTTGGTGCAGGGCCCCTTGGGTTCTTTGACCTGGTTGGTCTGATCACCCTTGACCCAAGGGGTCGAGTACATGGCGATCGTGATGCTCGTGTCGGTGTAGGAGGTCCAGACCATGATGCCGAACGGTGTGCTGTTGGTGATCTTGAGGTCAGGCTTGTCCCATGACACGGTGGCCTCGCGTCCGTATGGGTAGCGGCTGATATAGAGGCTGTGCATCTGGTAGGCGGGGATGTCCAGACCCGCGAAGAAGGCGGCGTTGAACAGCGTGGTCGCGAACTGGGACACGCCGCCCCCGACGTCGACGTCGTGTGAGCCGTCATAGATCACTGGCGCCTCGACGTACCCCTTCTCCTTGGTGCGCTGCCCGACGAAGCCGTTGAGAGAGAAGGTCTCGCCCGGTGCGATCACGGCCCCCCGGACGGCATCCGCGATCGTGTGGATGTTGGTCACCCGGGGTTCACAGCACGGGTGTGGAGTGGTGAAGTCGGCGACCCGCGCGCTGATCCCGAGACCTTCGGCCCACGCCCGATCGTGGTCCGGCTGGACGGCTGCCATCTCGAGATCGACTCGCTGTTGGCCGGCCTCGAGGGCGGCAGGGATCTTCTGGATGGACTCGGGTGTGCAGCACCTGGTGCCCGGCTTTCCGTCCACCACAAGAGGCGTGCCGTCGAACCCGAGGCCGAAGCTGATCTGGGTGACGGGTGTGCCTGACACGCCGAGAAGCTTGGGGACGTCCTTGGCAACTTTGGCCTCGTCGATCTGGACGTCGACCGTACCCCCGGTCCCAGGGCCGATCTTGAGCCATGTGAGAAGCGTCTTGGTGTCCACACGGATGCTCTTGCCACCGAGGTAGATCGATACAGACTTCTTGGTCATCTTGTTGGCCTGATCGAGAAGCTTCTGGCCGTCGGCATCAGAGAACCGTGGTTGTGTCACCTGTGGCTTGACCTCGACGAAGATCGTGCGCTGCCCGCTGCCCGCAGCCCTCAGGACGTCCTGGGTCACGGCATCTGGATCGATCCTGCGGCCCGCCTTTCCGGGCGTCATGGTCACCGATGCCTTGTCCCCGCCAGTGGTGAAGGCAGGCTCGACGGGCTCGAGGCTGTTGTCGGTCTGGAGGCCGGAGAGCCGTTCAGCGGATCGAGCCTGGTCCAGGCGGAACGACAGCGGTACGGGCATGGGAACGAACAGCGCCTTGACCCAGGTGAACGGCCTGATGATGAGCGGTTCGTCGCCATCTCTTGACAGGGCTTTGGCGACGGCGGCGTCCTCGTCGAGGGAGATGCCGAGGTCGCCCAGGTTCGTGTCGAGGTTGCCACTCGGGGCGCTGATCCTCACCGGGACCGACGCCAGGTCCCTCGACACGGAGGCGGCCTCGTCTCGAAGCTGCTCGCGGGTCTCACTCGACACCCCTCTTCCCTCCAAGGTCACCCCTCGGCCCGCCTGGCTGTCATGCACCTTGGTGTCCACGGCCCACGCGACGACGGTGGTCGTCAGCACGACCCCGACCGCGATCGCCAGGGCCGCCGCGGCACGGCGGCCGCGGCTCCTGGCCCACGGCCCACCGTGGCGGTAGCGACTGCGGGAACGCCTGTGCACCGCCCCAGGCTTCCACGCTCGCAGCTGCGGCGGGTCGCGGGCGGCTTCGGGTCTCGTCGTGAACAGGACCTCTCCAGTTGGCCGCACCAAGTCCGCGCGCGTACGCTCCGGGCAGCCACGGCTGACCGAGGGCCACGACAACCAAAAGGGGGGCACATGGCCAGATTGTGTGAAGGGCGGGTTTGCATCATCACTGGGGCAGGTCGCGGGATCGGCAGGGAGCACGCCCTGATGCTCGCCGCCGAGGGTGCCAAGGTCGTGGTCAACGACCTGGGCGGGGCCATGGACGGTACGGGCAAGTCAGGCGGCCCTGCCCATGACGTGGTCGCGGAGATCAAAGCGACTGGGGTTGGTGACGCCGTCGCGAACGAGGACGACATCTCCAGCTGGGAGGGGGCCGAAGCCCTTGTCCGCCAGGCAGTCGATGCGTTCGGCCGGCTCGACGTGGTCGTGAACAACGCTGGCATCCTCCGTGACCGGATGCTCACCAACATGACCGAAGCAGAGTGGGACGCGGTCATCAAGGTGCATCTCAAAGGGACTGCAGGTCCCTCGCACCACGCGGCAGCACACTGGCGCGAGCAGTCCAAGGCAGGGGCCCCTGTCGACGGGCGCATCATCAACACCTCCTCCCCGTCGGGCCTGTATGGCAACGTGGGCCAGACCAACTACGGCGCGGCAAAGGCGGGGATCGCCGCGTTCACGGTGATCGCCGCTCAGGAGCTGGGCCGCTACGGAGTCACGGTGAATGCGATAGCGCCCGCCGCTCTGACCCGGATGACAGAGAACCTCGGAATCGGCGCGGCACCCGATGAGGTCAAGGAGAAGATGTCACCGCGGTGGATCGCGCCGATAGTCACCTGGCTGGCCTCAGAGGAGTCCCGAGGGGTCACGGGGCGGGTGTTCGACGTGACGGGCATGCGCCTGGGTATCTCAGAAGGCTGGCACATCGGTCCTACCGTCGACCCCGTCGACGATCCCACCAAGATCGGCCCGCTGGTCGAGCAGTTGGTGGCCCGAGCCCGTCCCAACGCGGACATGTCAGGCAACGACAGGAAGGACTGAACAGTGCCAATCAACCTCGATGCTCTCGGCACCAAGAGCGAGCCGGCAGACAACTCCTGGACGTCCAAGGACGCGATCCTGTACGCGCTCGGCGTCGGAGCTGGCACCGACGAGCTGGCCTTCACGACCGAGAACACCCAGAACGTCCCCCAGCGGGTGCTGCCGACCATGGCGGTCGTGCTCGGCATGGGCGGCTTCGGTGTCATGTCCAAGCTGGGCAGCTTCAACCCGGCGATGCTCGTGCATGGCGAGCAAGCCATAGAGCTCTACGGTGAGATCCCCGTCGAGGGCACGGTGAGCACGGTCGTCGAGATCACCGGCATCTACGACAAGGGCAAGGGTGCCCTCGTGCAGATCACGTCCAGCTCTGATGACAAGGCGACAGGCAAGCCGCTGTTCAAGAACGTCATGTCAGCGTTCATCCGTGGCGAGGGCGGCTTTGGTGGCGACCGGGGACCCTCGGGCCCCCGCAACGTGGCACCGGAGCGTGATCCCGACGAGTCGGTCGCCTACCAGACCCGTACCGACCAGGCCCTGCTGTACCGGCTCTCCGGTGATCGCAACCCGCTGCACTCTGACCCCTCCTTTGCTGCGATGGGCGGCTTCGATCGACCGATCCTCCACGGATTGTGCACGTACGGGTTCTCTGGAAGGGCTCTGCTGCACA
>JAHFUU010000237.1 GCA_023264915.1 Microthrixaceae bacterium
CCCAGCTCTACACCGAATGGATCGCCAATGACCGGACAGCACGCTCACTGCTCACACAGATGCGGGCCGTTGCCGCCAAGGCCACAGCGCTCATCCTCGCCGACGCTGAGGACAAACCCCCGCTGACATCCACCAGGAGCGAGAACGCCCACTTCACCTGAACCCCACCGCCCTCGCCACCACGTCGACATCAGAACCCCCCAAAACGCTGGCAATTCCTGCACAGAGCCGCCTACCTGCCCAAGTAGTGCGCTTGATTCAGGGCTAGTTGCCTGGGGGGCTGCGCCCCCAGGCACCCTCGCTGGCGCTCGGGATGCTCCCCATCGCCGGCGGGCTCCCTGGCGGTCGCGCCGCCCGGCCGCCCCGAGAAGGTGAGGGGTCGACCATCCCGACCTCCCAGCCAGTCAGGAGACTCGTCGGGCGGGCAGAGCGCCGGCTGGGGCGACAAGGCGCTGACCCGCCGCCAAGTGGTCAGCTGGAAAGGCGACCGGCATCCTTGGCGGCATCGACCGCTGCTTCGAGCTGAGACTCAACGATGGACAGGCCAGCGTCCCAGAAGCCGGGGTCATCAAGGTCGCATCCGACGATCCTTCCAAGAGCGGCTGGATCGAGTGAGCCACCGGCCGAGAGCATCTCGAGGTAAGCGGGCACGAAGTCGGATCCTCCAGACTCATAGCGCGCATAGACCGACAGGGCCAACAGCTGGCCATAGGCGTACGCGTACACGTATCCGGGCGTGCCGATGAAGTGAGGGATGTAGCTCCACCAGCTCCGATAGCCATCGGTGATCTCAACCGAATCACCCAGCATGTCGCTCTGAGTCTGGGCCCACAACTCCCCGAACCGCTCCACGGACAGCTCACCCTCCTCGCGCCTGCAGGTGTGCACTGCATCCTCGAAACGGTTCATCGACACCTGGCGGAACACCGTCGCGATCGAATCCTCCAGAGTGCCAGCGAGAAGTGAGAATCGGGCAGCAGGGTCCTCAAGGGTTCGCAGCAAAGCCTTGTTGGTCACGGCTTCACCAAACACCGAAGCTGTCTCAGCGAGCGTGAGCGGTGTGGATTGATGGAACACGCCCTGGCCACGGGCCCGCCAAGCATGCAGACCGTGCCCGATCTCGTGTGCGAGCGTAGCTACGTCACGGGCACGGCCCGTCCAGTTCAACATGACGTAGGGATGATGACTCGGAACCGTGTAGGCGCAAAATGCTCCGGGCCGCTTGCCGCGGCGCGTCGGCGCGTCTATCCACGACCCGTCGAAGAACCTCTCGGCATCAGCAGCCAGCTCCGGGGAGAAGCTGCCGTACGCCTCGAGCACGAGGTCACAGGCGGCACGCCAGCCGACCTTGGAGTCATCCTCGGCCACTGACGCCATGCGGTCGAAGTCGTCCAACATGTCGACACCTAGCACTCGAGCTTTGAGCGAATACCAACGTTGGGGGATGTCGTAGCGGCCGACCACGGCATCAACGAGAGCCTGAACGGACTCGTCGCTAGCCTCGTTCGAGAGGTTTCGAGACGACACCCAGCTCGGGTAGCCCCGCAGCCGATCATCCACCGACTTGTCAAGGAGCAGCGTGTTGAACAAATAGGCCCTGGTGCGAAGGCCTGGGGCGAGGGCCGTGGTGACCGCTTCCGCCGCGGTGCGCCGTACCTCCCGGTCCGGGTGTTGCAGCAAGGTCAAACCCTGCTCGAGTCCAGAGGTGACGGTCGCCTTTCCTGAATCGCTCCGTGATCCCTCTCCACGCTCGCCGCCAACTAGCTCCGGCGGGAGATCCACTTCGATCGCGGATGTGAGCTCGTTGAACAGGCGGGTCCAAGCGGGAGCGCCGCTGACTGAGGTCTCGCTCAGAACGCGCTCCTCTGGCTCGGTCAGGAGGTGATCACGGTAACGACGGAGGTTCTGAAGGTGATGCGAGCAGAAGTACAACCGCTCATCTTCGAGCACGCCCTCGACATGAGATTCGTCGGCCTCGGCCCATTCGAGCTCGAAGAAGACCAACCGGGCCGCAGTCGTGGTGACACGCTCTGAGAACCTGGCCATAAGGGCCCCGCGGGATTCATCCAGCGTGTCCTCCGCGAATCGAAGGCTGGCGTACGAACCCGCCCTTCCGACGAACTCCTGGAAGTCTGCAAGGGATTCCATGAGCTCGACGAGCTCAGTTGCATCGAGATCCCCCACACGTCCCCGGTACTGCTCGATGACCCCAGCTGTCTCGTCAGCCTGATCCAACAGTGCCTCGACGGTTTGTCCGTCGAGCAGTGACTCGAGGTCCCACTCGACGTCCGAGGCTGCTAGGTCGGCCTCGTCGGCCCCTTGTTGGAGGGCTCCAGAACCCGATGACGCCGCCGCGTTCCGGCTACCGGCATGCTCCGAGCTTGCGAGAAGGGCCACGAGGTGACACCGGGTACCTGCTGAAAGGGGACCACGGTTCAGGTTGGTCAACATGGGCGAAAGCCTAGGGACCCGACCGCCGGCAGACAGGTCTAGCCAGCTGTCCGGAACGGCACAGCCGGAGGTCTCGGCAAACCTGGCCAGGCGATATCGAAGATGCCAAGGAACGGCCCCTCCGCGGTTGAGCTGCACGGAGGCCGGGGCCGATAGAACACATGTGGAGGCGGGTATGGCCCGAAGATGGAAACCTGAGCAGTTCCTCGAGTTCGCACAAGGCGGAGTCGTGGTGGCACTGGATCGCGCCGCGCGACCGGTCCGGCTTCCCGACCCACTGGCGACGTGGCCGACTCCAGAGCCCGACGAGCGGGGTTGGGTGAACATGCTCAGCCTGGTCCACCGGGCTCACCGAGGAAGGGTCGCAAGGGCGTGGTGGCAGAGCCAGGAATCGCCCAACGGGGCCGCGAGCTGTGAGGTTATCGCCTGCCTTCCAGGCGAGAACCATGCTCGCCTTCAGCAAATCCGCTTCGTCAACCTCCTCGATGACCCGGGTGCTGAAGCCATTCTCGTCGCAGTCGTAGATCTCGGCGAGACCGACGAGCTCCAGAAGGTCTCCTCCCCGCTGTCGGACACCTTTCAGGCGCCCGCATGGGCGATCTCCTTCATCAACGGGGTCGGAACGACACTCCGGGTCGACGGGATGGCCGAGGTGCTGTATGGCAGGTCCTGTGAAGAACTCGTTGGCGGGAACGTGATGCAGACCGTCCACCCCGAAGCCCAAGATGTCGCGCTGGACATGTGGTTGGAGGTTCTCGGCGCGCCTGGATTGACCCGAACCTTCCAGCACCGGGTCCTGCGACCGGACGGCACGTCGATCTGGATCGAGTCGACGGTGATGAACCGAACCGAACCGCAAGGACCCGCGTCAGTCGTGATCGTGTCGCACGACGTCGAGGCACGGCGGCGCCAGATCACCGCTCTCGAGGAAAGCCAAGAGCAGTTCCGCATGCTTGCAGAGGACGTTCCTGCCGGTGTGTTCCGAGCCGACCGGAACGGGCGGATCGAGTTCGGCAACGCCCGTTGGCATCAGCTCGTCGGCCACGCCGAGGTCACTCGCCTCGATGAGGTGGTACATCGAGACGATCGCCGCGAGTTCTCAGATGCTTGGTCCGCGCTGTTCGGTCGCCAACGGCACCCTTCGACCGTTCCTGAGGCCCGGGTCATCGAGTTCCGCAGCGTCGATGGAGAGCGTGTCCTGTCGCTGTCTTGTCGAGTTACCGGTGCAGGTCCCGGGGAGCACGGAACGGTCATCGGCGCGATGCACGATGTCACAGCTACGACCGAGTTGCGCTACCGGGCCGATCACGACCCACTCACCGGCCTGTTGAATCGGAGGGCGTTTGACCGCCGGATGGACGATCTTC
Source organism: Microthrixaceae bacterium (assembly GCA_023264915.1). Classification (GTDB taxonomy): domain Bacteria; phylum Actinomycetota; class Acidimicrobiia; order Acidimicrobiales; family Acidimicrobilacustridaceae; genus JACPNV01. Next base: position 3,819 of record JAHFUU010000237.1, read on the forward strand.
TCTCCCGGCGCCAAGAGCTGGCGGGCGACCCACTTGAAGCATCGTCCCTGTGGGCGTTGTTCTTCGTGGATCTCGATGGTTTCAAAGGCGTCAATGACGAGTTCGGTCACGATGTTGGCGACCTCGTCCTGCAGACCATCGGTCACCGGCTTCGATCCGAGCTCCGCCCGGGTGACTTCGTTGCCCGGTACGGAGGCGACGAGTTCGTCGTGTTGGCCCAAGAGGTCCCTTTGGGAGAGGAACAGGCCGTTGCGGACCGAATCCAACGAGCCCTGTCAACGCCCATCCGCTGGCCCGGAGGTGACTGGGTGCCAAGAGCCAGCATCGGTATGGCCCGGGCCGCACTCGACGACACACCAGATGCCCTCCTGAAGCGTGCGGATGAGGCGATGTATGACGACAAGAGAAGGCGGCGGTGAGGGCACGGCCCCTGTCGATTCCGGCGCCCAGCTCATGACCAAGGCCACCCAAGGTCGTCATCAGCCGCGGCTCACTTGGAGCGCCAGAAGATCAACCGGAAGGCAATCACCGAGCAGAACGCGACCATCAGAAACAGAAAGGGATCGAGGACCGCTCGGGCCACGAACCCCGACGTCGTGCTGCGATACCAGATGCACATGCCGATCACAATCACGCATGCCGCCGTGGCAGCTGTTTCTATGTATCTTTCGGCCTTGGAGAAGCGCGGTCCCCGCTGAAGGCGATGCCTCTTCCGGCGCCGGGACTGTCGCGGCCGGGCGTTCCTGTAGTCCCAACCGTGCCTTTGGCCCAGATGGGTCTCGAACGACGGCAGCTCCGAGAAGAGCTCTCCACAGAACGGGCAGGGCTGTTCGCGCCTGGGCTTGCCACCCTCAGGTGGAGGGGGCGGCCACTGGTACTTGATCCCGAAGTCCTCTCCGTTGGGTCCTGTCGTCCAGGTTGACGTGTCTGGCTCGGAGAAACCCGCCGTTCGAGTGCCGCCTTGGCGTGCCTCGCGATCCCCATGCCCGTTTCCCGAGGCCGAGCCAGCGGAGGTTGCTGCTCCCATCGAAGAGGCATACCCGCCGACAGGATGCCGTTTGCGAAGCTTCGCCATGGAGTCGTTGAGCAACCTGGTGCGGTGCTCGGCAGCTGCGACGGCCTCGGCGCCTTCGTTGCGGTGCAGATCGGGATGGTGTTGAAGAACTAGCTCGCGGTAGCGGGCCTCGATCTCATCGAGGGTCCAGGAGGGCTCCACGCCAAGCACCCGATAGGGATCCACGATGCCATTGATAGCCGCTCCTGGCCGAGTTCGAGCCAGAAATGGGGCTTGGCTCAGGTCCTCCGCGGGCTCAACGCCAAGCTAGCCCTCAACCAAGCGTAGGAATGGTTGGGGGTTGGAGCCAAGGCCAGAAAGAGCCCGGTGTTGGGGCCGTTTCGGGCAGCGAGGCCCGAGGCCTGTCGGTTGTTTCATGTGAAGGGCAT
>JAHFUU010000238.1 GCA_023264915.1 Microthrixaceae bacterium
TCGCCTCGACCACGTTGCCGTCGGTGTCGAGGTGGTAGAACTGGTCTTCACGACCACCCTCTTGCAGGTCGCTCTGGCGCAGGAACCGCTCGTTGTCGATCCGGACCAGCAGGGACAGGTCTGTCTGGGTGCGCACGAAGTCCTCGTCGACGAGCCCTTCAGAGACGATCACCTGGCACATCGCCAGCGCCAGCGCCGGATCTGACCCCCACAGGACAGGCACGTGGTAGTCGACGTGCATGTGGGACGGGCTCACGTCGGGGGAGAACAGCACGACCTCGCTGCCGTTGTAACGGGCCTCCTGGAACCAGTGGTAGATCGAGATCGTCGTGTACACCGGGTTGGTGTGCCAGAAGATCAACAGGTCAGAGGTGAACTGCTCTCCCTCGTCGAATCCGAAGATCGGGAAGAACTTGCCGAAGGTGAGGTGATGCCCTGCCGAGAAGTCGTTGATCGATCCGTTGAGGTCGGTGATCGTGGCGCCGAGCATCCCGAGGAACCGGTCTATGCCCTGGATGGCTGCCGCCTCTGGCGTACCTTCCTTCATGATCGCCTCGGGGCCGGCTGTGCTCATCGTGTCGAGCAGCGAGTCGGCGATCTCGTCGAGAGCTTCGTCCCAGCTGATCCGTTCCCAGCTTCCCGAGCCGCGCTCCCCGACCCGGCGCATCGGGTAGCGCACGCGATCGGGCGAGTCGATCTGCTGGCTCCACACGGCCCCCTTGTTGCACCCGAGCGGGTAGCGGTCAGGGATCTCGGGGTTGGTCTCCTCCTCGCCCATGAATGCACCGGCCACCTCTTCACGGATGATCTTCCCGTCCTTGACGAAGACGTGGTAGAGGCAGCTGCCGGGGTAGCAGTCCACACAATGCGATCCGAAACCGACCTCGTCGAACTCGGTGCGCTTCCGGTAGCCGCTCTCGGTGATGCGCAGCTCGTGCTTGGATGGTTCGGTGACAGTCATGCTGTCCTCCTTGGATTGATGTCTTGTGAGCCGCCGGCCGTGGGTGTCACGGTGCTACGGCCATGGGTCGGGCAGTGCGGGGTGCCTCACGGCGGAGGCGGAAGGCGAAGGCGTTCAGGCGGCGCTCGTCTATGGGCGACCCGTCGTGGTAGAAGAACAGCATCGGGATCTCGGAGTGATGGCGCAGGATCGACTCGCTGACAAGTGCCGGCCCGCATCCCCACGGGCTTGTCAGCACCACCCCGTCACACATCTGCTGCTTCCAGTGGTGCAGGACGCTGCCGACAGTCACCGGTGCCTCGCCGCGGGGGTAGCGGCCGAGCACCGGCCGGCTCTCGGCGAGGATCGACGCGGCATCACCCGGAGGTATCCACGGGTGAAAGGCCTGCACCCGCGCGTACAGCTTCTCGCGTACCCGTCGCTGGCCTTGGGCTACCAGCTTGTGGGCGCGCCGGTCAGGCACCGACCTGGCGAGCTCTCCGGGGCACTCGATGGCTACGTACTCGAGAAGTGCTTGGGAAGGCTCGATGGCCACCTGCAGACCCCGGGCGTTGAGACGCCGGACGATGCCGTCGTTGGCGAAGTCGTCGATCTTCAAGACGATGTCACCGGCCAGCAGCACGGTTCGCCGTGCGGGGTCTGGGGGTGCTTGGCTAGCGAGCTCGGCGAAGTCAGCTGAGGCGCGGTCGAGGAGGTCGTCGACCAGCCTCTGGTAGCGGGCGGTGTCGCGGTAGCCGCCGATGGGTGTGTTGCCCACGAGCCGGTCGAGCAGGGCCGTGCCCCGAGCAGGAGCCTCGGTGATCGCCTCGAGCTCCCTCGCGTACCGCCAGTACAGGTCGTCGACCTGTCCCTCGTGGGATTCGAGAGGCCGGTGGTAGGCAGCCAGCTGGATCAAGATGTCCGTGACGGTCATCCCGATCGCCGAGCGCGGCATGAAGGCCCACCCAAGGGACCGCTCGCCCTGGAGGTCACGCATGACGACCTCGCCCTTGAGGTCGAGCTGTTCGAGGGACATCTGGTCCTTGACCGAGAACATGCAGTTGCGGCACATGCCGTCGCCCGTGGCCTGCACGAGCACTCGGGGGCGCCCGTCGTCGTTGGTTTCGAGGTGCTTTCGGAACGACCCCCAGAGCAACTGGTAAGGCAGGCACTCCTTGCCCGAGCAGTCCTGGCGCCCGACCCTGAGACGCTCGGCGTCGGGCGGGCCCGGGGTCACTGCGTCTAGCCCGTGGGCGCGGAAGTTCGCGGCAAGGATCGCCCCGAGCTGGTCACCGACCGCTGGCAAGAGGAACTCGATGTCGGGGTCGCGGGTCAGTGGCGGGTTCGGGAGCGGCTCGAGGTAGTCGAGGCGGCGTCCCGGCACCGGGCCGGGCTGGCCGTCGTGGCGCGAAACCGTGTGCAGGAAGGCCTGCACACGAGTCGTGTAGCCAGCCGAGCCTCCGTGCCCGTCGCTCTCGAGGGTCGTGTGGGGGTGCCCTTCGAGAAGGCTGGTGAAGACCTGCTCGGCGAAGGAGGCAGGGTTGCATCCGAACGAGGAGATCAGCAACGGGTAGGCATCGCCGCGAGCCCGTGCGGCGATGCCCGCGCGCAACGCCCAACGCGTGTCAGACCACGGAGCGCGCGTCAGCCGGGGTGTCGAGCCGGGTATGGGGAAGCAGTCCATCGGCAGCGCGAGCACGCCGTTCTCGCGCAGCAGCTTGGGGATGCCGGCATTGATCACCGGGTCATGGATGACGTGAAGGGGTCCGCACACGGGGACGACCGGGATGCAATGGTCACGGCCGTAGGACAGGGTCCGCTCACCGATCTCGAGGAGCGCCTTCTCATATGCGCGCTGGGCGTCAGAAGCATCGAGCAGCGCAGCGCGCACGGCGGCACGAGGCACAGCCCTGCCGGTCAGCTGGCTCGCTGTGTTGCAGAGCGCCCCGAGCACCTTCGGGCTCGAAAGGCCTGCGTCGAGCCAGAGATCAGGGCTGACGATCTCGACCGGTGTGCCCCTGGCAGCGAGAGCAGCGCCGACCATCGCCGGTTGAGCCTGCTCCATCGCGCAGGTGGTCCCACGCATGCCGGGCACAGAATCAGTCGAGAGGAACTTCGGGAACAGGACTCGCGAGACGTCGCTGTCGAGCACCCCGTGGGCAGCCTTGACCGGTGCACACGCATCGTATGAGTAGCAGCGCTCCTCGCCCCGGGACAGGGTGGACTTGTCAGGAGCGAGCACCCTGGCGTCAAGGCCCAGCCCCCTGACGAAGGTGACCAGCCAGGGGACATATGCATAGGAGGCTCCGGCCATGGGGATCCCGACGGCCGCCTTGGAGCCACCTGCGCTGACCGGGCTGTGGCCGACCAACTGTGATGCCGGGGGCATCGAGATCCCGGAGGGCATGTACGGCTCGAGCAACGCCAGTCGCTCGTCGAAGGCCGATGGAGCGTCCATCTCGAGCTTGGCCTTGGTCCCGGAGGCAACCTCGTACTTGGGGCAGGCGCCGCCGGAGAGAACGGTCTGGCTCGTGTCACCGACAGCGACCTTCGTCCGCTCTATGTTGCACAACGTCGAGCAGCGCGCGTCCCGGCACTGGAACTCGTGACGATCGATGACCTTGGCGCCCAGAACGAGGGAGAGATCGAGAGGGGGCGATGCCTCAAGAGCCTGGGTGCCCAGCTCGTCGATCGCGCACAGCCCGATGCCCCAGGCGCCCATGGCACCCGGGTTCGGCGGGACGACGACGTCGCGCCCTGTGACAGCAGCCAGGGTCCACGCGAGCGACTCGCCGGACGCGGGCTTGCCCTGGAAGAAGATCCGCTCACCGAAGGTGCGCTGCCCCATCACCCGGTTGATGTAGTTGTGGATCACCGAGTACTGGAACCCTGCGAACAGCTCGGGCAGGTCGAACCCTTCGTTGTGGGCCTCGCCCGCCGCTTCGGCGACGAAGACGGTGCACATCTGACCCAGGTCCGGCGGGCCCTCGGCGAGGGTGGCCAACCGGGTGAACTCCGAGATCTCCTCGACGCCATAGAGCAGCGACTGCTCTTCGAGGAACGAGCCGGTCCCCGCCGAGCACGCCTTGTTCATGTCGCTCTCGACGATCTTGCCGTCCTGCACCTGGATTAACTTGGCGTCCTGGCCCCCTATCTCGACCACCGACATGCTCCACCCGCCCGTCTCGTCGCAGTGGATCGCCGCGGTGGCGTGAGCGACGATCTCGTTCAGCGTGATGATCCGGTCAGAGGCCTGGGGGAACGTGGCCCGCACTACTGCTGCTGCGGCCTCACGACCCGAGCCGGTGAGCGCCACCGCCCGGACGTCTGGATCATGACCGGCAAGGACCGAGGAGATCAGCCTCTGGACCGCGTCGACGGGGTTGCCCTGCGTGCGGTCATAGGCATCGAAGACGATCTCACCAGTGGCGAGGGAGGTCAGCACAGCCTTGGATCCCGTTGATCCAAGGTCGAGGCCGAGCACAGACGGCTCGCCCTCTGCACCTTGGGGGATCGGGGGCTCAGGCATTCGCCGCACCCGGCCGCGATGGTCAGCAGCGGGGCCGAGAACCGAGAAGCGGGCCTCGCTCGGGCTGAACATCGCTGAAGGATCCGCCGGGAGGGGCTGAAGCCGCTCTCCTCGGGCTTGGCCGGCAGCGAGGGCCGCAGCACCGAGCGCTTCGAGGAACAAGAAATGGTCGGGCACCGTGACCGGCTCGCCGACGGCTTCGCCGAGAGCTTCGATGAGGGTGCCTATCCGGGCGCACCCGCCGATGGCCAGCACCGGCCCAGCCACGCGGGCGCGAGCCAGCAGGGCCGCCACGTACTTGGCAATCGAACCGAAGTAACCCCTGAACAACGCGTCTGCGGGCCGGCCCTGGTTGCCGAAGTGGGTCATCTCGCTCTTGGCGAACACAGAGCAGCGCGCGGTGATCGGGATGGTGTCTCGGGCTTGCCGGGCCAGGTCGTCGGCCTCGGCGACGGAGAGGCCGAACCGGCCAGCGATCCGCACGAAGGTCTCACCGGTACCCGAGGAGCACTTGTCGTTCTCGACGAACTGGACCCGACCGGTGTGGTCGCGCGTCAGCACGCCGTAGCCCCGTGCCCCGATGTTGACGATGTTGAGCGAACCGTCGAACCCGGGAAGCGACTCGATCGCCAGTGCCAGGCAGGCGTCCTCTGGCAGGCCGCTGAGGGTCGGGGCAGCCAGCTTGTCCGCATGCAGGCCCGTGGCACCCAGCGCCGCGCAAGACCCGATGTCGAGCCGGCGGTACCACTCAGCGAACACCTCTACCGGCTGCCCGTCGTGGGG
>JAHFUU010000239.1 GCA_023264915.1 Microthrixaceae bacterium
CGACAGAACGACGACATGCGGAAGATCTCGGCCTGGGCGGCGATCGCGGTGGTGCCCACGATGATCGCGGGCATCTACGGCATGAACTTCAAGAACATGCCCGAGCTTGAGCAGCCATGGGCCTACCCGTTCGTGCTCGTGCTCATGGCCGGCGTGTGCACGTTCATGTGGTCGCGGTTCAAGAAGGCCGGTTGGCTCTGAATGCGACCGCCCGACCAGAGGGTCGCAACCTTCACTTTTCGCGTGCCATGGCACGAGCCCTTGCCACGGTGTCGGTGAAGCTCCCCTCGTAGAAGCCTCGGGCCGACCGCCAGTCCCAGGGGTCCTTGGGGTAGTGGCGTGTCCACACCCGAGCATTGAGGTTGAGGTACAGCGCCTGGCCTCCCAGGACCGTGCAGATCCCGGCAGCCGCCATCAGGACCGGCAAGGCTCCGCTCACGACCAGCGACAAGGCGACTCCCCCGATCATCAAGACGGCACCTGTCACGACGGCCCAGAGGGCCGACAGATAGCGCCTCGCATCGTCTCGGTTCTCGAAGATAGGGAGCGGAGGTCTTGTGGGCACGGGCGGCTGCTAACTGGGCTGTGCCCCGGTCAGACGGGTCATGTGGCCGTGGCGTGACGGTCGATCGAGGGCCCGGGGTGGGTCGGTATCGCGAAGCACCGGTCTGTCAGGTCGCCGAATGCGTAATCGAAGTACGCGCCGTCGAACATCGCGCGGGTCCGGTCTGACCACTCGAGGGCTTCCGGGCTGGAGATCCGGCGGTGGATCTGAAGGATGCCTCCGTCGAACACCCTGTACTCGGCCCAGCTCCCCGGGAAGTCCTTCACGCAAGCGACCTCGACCCACGGCGTGTCCCTGGTGATGCCGAACCGGCGCACGCGGTTGCGGTGGGTGTGCCCAGCGAAGTACCCGCACAGGTTGCGGTGAGCGGCGAAGACCTCTACGAGCCTCTCTGAATCGTCAGGGTTGATCCCGAAGTAGCCCTGCGGCCGCTGCTTCGATTCGGGGTTCCAGACGTGGTGGTGCCCGAAGACGAGCACCGGGTTCGTCGTGGAAGTGGCCAGGTCACGGAGCCAGCTCAGCGTCTGGCTGCCGACATGCCCCGCGAAGTGGTTGGGCATCGCCGTGTCGAGCACTGCCAGGGTCACCCCGGGGAGCTCGATCGACTGGGGAGCCTCGGATGCGAAGGTCGCCCCGTGGTAGGAGTCGTGGTTCCCGCGCACGTAGTGAAGGGTCGCGCCGAATGCAGGCTCGTAGAAGGAGAGGAAGTCCTCGAACTCGTCGACCGTGCCGTTGGAGGTGAGGTCACCCTTGACGACCACGGCCGAGGGTTCGATAGCTGAGATGTCCGCGATGGCGCCACGGTTCATGATGTCGGGGTACGGCTCGGCGCCCTCGTCGACCGAGAAGATGGGCCCCATGTCGAGGCCTTCGATGATGCCGCACTCGGTCTCGCCGAAGTGGACGTCGTTGACCGTGGCGAACCGGCACAGCATCTCACCGGGGCGCGGCAGGGTGCGGAACACGAACCCGTCGTACTCATAGACGGTGTCGGGCTGGAGGCCGTCATATGCCCGCACCTCGAATCCGTCGTGCACAACTGCTTCGTCATCGGCCACGGTCGTCAGCTCCATGCCGGGACCATATCTACTCGGTGACCTGACGTGCCGGCCCGACGGCCCGCGGGTCCATCTCGACTGGGCCATGCCGACGGTTCGAGGTGCCCCCGGCCGACGGTTCGAGGTGCACCCTGAGCTGCTGGCGCTCCGCGGCGAGCCGATTCTCGCGCTCGGTCACACGCCAGGATGTGGTCTGGGCTGTGTGCCAGCACCGCCCGCCGAGCGAGCCGGGCCACGGGCGGGTAGGTTGGCCGGAGCAAGTCACCCCTCGCGTCAGCTGCGCATGCCGAGAGAACCCGACAACTCTGATCTGGCCCTTCAGACGATGGTCTCACGAGATGGTGTGCGCCGTGGGGCCCAGACTCCGGGAACACCAGCCACCACTGCGGTTCTCGTCGTATCGATCATGGTCCTCTGGGCCGCGGCGGGGTGTGCCCGGCAGAGCGAGGCGTCGGTGGGAGATGCCGAGATCCCAGCACCCGCTGGCTCCTCGATCCCCGTCACCTCCCCCGCCCCCACCAACACGGCCCCTTCGCGTGACCCGAAGCTGATCCCCGTCGAGGAAGGTACGACGCTCACAGCGACGCCCAAGGGCAAGGTGCCAGGCTATGACGGGCCCGAAGGCACCGTCACCCAACAGGTGACAGATCTCTACTACGACCGCTCGACCAAGCTTCCGGTGATCGATCAGGTACCGGGCTGGTTGCGCGTGCGCCTGGCTCCCAAGCCCAACGGCTCGACCGTCTGGCTCCGGGCAGCCGACGTGGAGGTGGGCTCGACGCCGTGGAAGATCGTGATCAACCTCACGACGACTCACCTTCAGCTGTACGAGCACGGCGAACAGGTCCTTGACGCCCCGGTCGGGGTCGGCGCGGATGCGACACCCACGGCGACAGGTGAGTTCTTCGTGACGTTCATGCAGCCGGCACCCTCGAGCTCATACGGCCCGTGGGTGATGGTCACCTCGGGTCACTCGAACGTGATCCAGGTCTGGGAAGGGTTCCCCGACGGGATCCTGGCCATCCACGGGCCCGTAGGTGCCGAGGGAGTCATCGGCAACACGGGCGCACGTCTCTCGAACGGTTGCATCCGGATGCGCCTCGAGGACCAGAAGAAGCTCACTGAGGTCCAACCTGGATCCCCGATATGGATCATCGCTTGAAGGGGTTGCCCGTCATCGGTCGTCCTCGGCCAGCACGATCAGCTGGTCTTGATCGGCGAGCGTGACGTTCGCGGACTTGGACGGGTTGACGACGATGCCGAAGCCGCGTGAGGAGTCGTGCGCGTCGGCCATGTTGCGGTAGCCGATCGCAGTCTCGTTCCTGCGGCGGGCTGAGCGGACGAGCTCGACGAAGGTCGTGGGCTCTCCGGGTGTGCAGTAACGCGAGCTGGGCTTGCAGTACACCTCGGCGCCTTCGGGGTCGAGCAGGTCATCGAAGACGGACTTGAGCGTGCTGTCCTCGCTGAGTTGGGCCAGCAGCAGGCTGATCAGGCGGTCAGACACGATGAAGTCACCAGCAGACTCCGGGGGCGCCAGCGCGACGTCGCGCTGGTCGAGCAGCTCTGTGACCACCGTCGTGTCGTGGCCAGAGTGGTCGATCGCCTGCCGAACCTGAAGCGTCGTGACCAGGGCGCGGGCGTCGGCCTCGGCGACCGAACAGCCTTCGCGGTAGCACAGCACCATCACGTGGTCCGCGTGGGTGCGGTCGATGATCCCTGTCACGTCACGCCCCTCCGCGAAGACAGCCTCGATCTCACAGCTCGCGAGGTCACCGGGCTCGGGGACGTGTCTGACGGGGATGTCGGGATGGGTGACGAGGGTGATCCTGGATCCGTCGCTCAGGTATCCGTCGAGCTCACGGACGACGAGTGGGCCGAGCTCGTTCCACCCGAAGATCATGATGTGCTCTGGAGGTGGCTCGTCACCTTCTGGGAGGGTTTCTGCCGGCTCGCCCGTATCCACGGGTGAGAACTTGATCCTGGAGTCGTCGAGAGCGATGGCAAGCAGCGACTGGCCAGGTTCGATGACGGTGTCCATGGGTGGGTTGAGATCGGTGGTGCCGTCGGCGTTGACGATCCCGACCAGGCACGCGTCACCGAATGCCACCAACAGGTCTCGGTAGCGCCGGCCGACCGCGGCGGCCACCGGGCTCGCGTCGTCGGTGTGGAACACATACATCTCGGATCCCTCGAAGCCGAGAAGATCCAGATAGGTGTGCGCAACCCCGGCGGCTCGGCAGGATTGCGCCGCCGTGCGCGCGATGAACGTGGTGGGGTTCACGACCGTCACCTGGTCCGGGAACGCCATCTCGAGCGATGCAGCAGTGGCTGGGTCGTCTATCTCGGCCACGACGGGGATCCCGTGCCTGGCCGGTCGCTTCGAGTGCAGCAGGGCCAGCAGCGCACGAACCACGGGAGCGTCCTGCTTGGTGGGGTCGACGATGATGATCGAGCGGGCCGTGTCGGGGTGACATCGTGCGATGTCGATGGGATCGGTCGGGTCACCCGAACGGCACATGAGGGTCGTGCTCGCGCGCTCCAGCTCGGGTACGTGGGAGACGATGGCCTCGTGCATCTCCTCGGTGTCCATGTCGGCCATCACGACGATGTAGGCGTGGCTCCGGTTGCGGTTGGCGACGACGAGCTCGGCGACGATCGTGATGACCATCTGTGACCAGCCGAGGATGAGAGTGTGGTCCTTCTCGAGGACCTCGGAGTGACCAGCCCGTGAGCGATGGGACACCAAGCGCTCGGCGAGCTGGGCGGTCACGATCGAGAACATGCCGATGCCGACGATCATCACGCCGGCCGCAACGAGGCGCCCGGCGGTCGTCTTGGGGGAGATGTCGCCGTAACCGACGGTCGCGAGCGTGACGATCCCCCACCACAACGAATCACCGACAGAGTCCACAGTGCCGATCTGGCGCTCGAAGCGCCAGATCAGGGCAGCGCTGAGAAGCCACACCAACGGAACCACGAAGGCGACGACGCGGATCGGGTTGGTGCGCAGCTTGTATCCCGTCTTGCGAAGCACTCGCCCGCGCTGCAGGGTGCGGATCATGATGATGATCAGCGGGAACAGCGCGAACGCAGGGATGGCTTGACGCTCGCCGACGCTGAAGATCGGAAGCGCGACGACAAGGGTCAGATCGCCGGCGAGCTTCGCGAGCTGGTCGCGCCGGCGTTCGGCGAACAGCATCCGGACCACGAAGTTCGTGGTGAAAGCACCCCAGATGCCCCAGGTACCCGCGATCACCATCGAGTGATCAGCAGGCGACGGGTCCCCGGTCTCGATGATGATCAGCGGTATGGCCGAAGCCGCGAGCAGTATCAGCAGCGGATCGACCCAGTGGTCCATCCATTGCAGGATCTGGACGCGGCGCTCGCTGCTGGACCCGGCGGGAGTGCTCACCAGCCGAGCCTACTGAGCATCTTCGGGCAAGCCCGTGCGGCAGCGAGCGGGCCACCCACGGAACCAGGTGCGAGCGCCCTTGGCCGCCCAAAGGATGAGGTGTCGACGATGGGATGAGGTGTAGACGATGGGATGAGGTGTCGACGATGGGATGAGGTGTCGACGATGGGATGAGGTGTCGACGATGGGATGAGGTGTCGACGATGGGATGAG
>JAHFUU010000240.1 GCA_023264915.1 Microthrixaceae bacterium
CGGGGGCAGTCACGTCTCACCAAGCCCCCAATCAGGTCGTCACACCGATCGCACCCGCTCAACGTTCGCATTGGCCAGTCCGGAGCGTGCCGTCGGGCCAGGTGGTCTCGCAGTAGAACGCCGCCTGGAAGTCCGCCCCGACGATGATCGCGCCGGCAAGGTTGGCACCACGCAGGTTGGCACCGGACAGATCCGCGTTGGTGAGGTTCGCCCCGGGGAGATCAGCACCAGAGAAGCTGGCACCAGAGAGGTTCGCGCCAGCGAGGTTGGCACCTGAGAGGTTCGCGCCAGCGAAGGACGTGTTGGCTGCGTTCACACCCCTCAGATCGACACCGACCAGCTGGGCGAAGGAGAAGTCCATGTTGGAGATGTCAGCACCGAGCCACTCGACCCCTGTCCCATCGACGTTCGCGCAGCTCATCTTCGCCACGCAGGCGCCGACCGCCGCTGCGTTCTTCGTGCCGGCCTCGTCAGAACCCGAAGGGGCCGCCTGTGGAGTGATCGGAGCGAGGGGAACGGTGTCGGTGTTGGGGACCTTCGGCCCCCGAGCCTGGGTCATCTCAGTCGCCGGCGCCCGTGGCATCGGTGTGGGGCCCGCACGCGTGCCCGCCGCAGTGCTACCTGACGAGACCGTCTGCTCCGGCGAGGAACCCGAAGCCGAGCTGGCCGACCCCCTCGCGGCTGAAGGCGACGAGTCAGTTGACGACGTGCAGCCGAAGATCGCCAAGGTCAGCGCGCCGAACACTGCCAGCACCACCGCGGTGTACGCGCGGCTCGACATCTTGGTGCGCACGGGCGGCGACGATACCAGCGACCCGCACCGGTGCAGATCGCGGCCCCAGGTCTGGTTGGCGCTTGCCGCGGTCAGCTCTCGGCTGTGCGGGAGCGCCGCCTCGAGACCAACACGACCAGGCCTCCGGCTGCGAGGAGGGCCAGGGCGATCTGGGCCAGGCCGATCGCCGGGGAACCCGTGACCGGCAGCGAGGTACCGCCGTTCGTGGTCACGACGGTCACGCTGGTGACCGTTCCGGAGATGGACACCGATGCCGACAGGACGAACGAGCCGCATGCCGCAGACGCGCTGAGCGTGCCGGTCGCGCTGGAGGGAACCGTGTAGGTGAAGCTGAAGTGCCCCGATGCGTCAGCGGTGGCGGAGCCGACCGAGGCACCGTTGACCGAGATCGGGATGCTGGCGTTCGCAGGCCAGCCCGAGCCGCTGAAGGTGATCGTCGAGCCGGGGGCGGCGGAGGTGACGCTGGCCCCGAAGCTCGCCGAACCCTGGTACTGGGCTGGAAGGTTGCACGTTCCTTGAGCTTGAGCCCCGGACGAGGGCAGGGCGGCGACGGCCAAGCCGCTGAGGATGACGGCGATGACCAGCAGGGCATGCCGGGCAATCTTCGTTCGCATTGACTCCCCCGATGGGTCAGGTGTCGTGTTTGTGCTGCTCGGTACTGCTCACTGCTCGCCGAAGGCCTGGATGTCCGGCCAGAACGGCTATCGCTCACCAGAGCGCTGAACTTCTGCGCGCTGGCCTCTTGCGGCAAAGCGTAGCTCAGTCTTCCCCATGGTCGGGCGGATGGCAAGCTTCGGGGGCTGGCCGCGCCAAGCTCAAGGTGGACCGACCAGGACTGAGAACCGGCGGGTCTCCGACGCGGTGAACTGATCGGTCACCCCCGCAGAGACCACAGCCAGACCACCCGCCTCGATGACCCTCTGGTCGGTGCCCGGTGTGATGTGGACCTTCATCTGATCGGCGTTGACCATCGGCTGGGGTGCGACCGTCAGCTCGTACCGGCCCGGATCCCGAGACCTCAGCTGGCCACGCAGCACCAGAACCAACGTTCCCTGGGACTTGGGCGGCACCCGCAGCTTCATCGAGTAGACGTTGTGGCCGGCCTCGGCCTGGGCCGCGACCGGGACCTCGGACCCGTCATAGGTGATCCGCTCGAGATCGAGGCTCGAGTACACCGACAGGAACATCGTGTTCGTGCCAGGTGGTGCAGGCGCGCCGCCCGTGTCGCCCTCGTTGCCGATGATGTAAGGGGGCAGCAGCGCCCCAGGGGCGTCGTTGTGGAGCACGATCGTCGCAGTCGCCTGCTCCTGCCCGGACCGAGCATCGACTGTGGCCTCGTAGGTGACATCACGCCTCAGGAACGAATCGATCTTGTTCGGGTTGGCATTGGAGCTGCGGACAGCGAAGAAGTCACCCGTGTCGGGACCGGCATGCGGGAAGGATCTGACCGCACCGAGGCGGTCGAGCAGGTTCCTGCCCTTCTCGTCGAAGGTGACCATGTGCAGCCTGCCCTCCCTCACGGCCGGCCCGAGGCTGTCCGCGAGCGCCCGCGGGCCGGGAAGCTGGCGCGAGGTGAGGGCCTCGAAGGTCGCACGGGACGCTTTGGACATCAGGTCAGTGCGATCGCTCGCTTCTGGGACCATCACGTACTGGTCTCTGAGCAGGTAGGTCGCAGCGTTCTCGGCTGACAGGGGCTGGGGCGCCCCCTCGACGGGCACGGGTCCGGTCAGCTTCAACAGGGCCTGGAGGCCGAAGGGATCCACGTAGATCACGCCATCTATGGCATGACCCCCAGCCTTGGGATAAAGCTCCCTCGCGACGCCGGCGTCAACCTCGAAGTCCGGTGAGGCCGTGAGGTTCTGGAGGAACCGCTGGGGGAACAGGCGGCCGAAACGGTCGAGGAACTCCTGGGGGCCACTCAGGGTGCGGGACTCGAACCCGGGAGCGTCGCTCAGCTCGGTGATGCGCCCCGAGCGCGACAGGGCAAGCCTCCCGTTGTCTGCGCTCAGCTCTCCGTAGGCAGCCACGAAGCCCCCCAGGTAGCGGGACTCTGCGGTGTTGGCGAACAGGATCAGGTACCGGCGAGGCCCTTCGCCACCGAGAAGGCCCGGTGCTGCGTCCACCGCCTGGGCGGCCAGGTCCGTGTCGGCACGGGCCTGGCTGACCTGCCTGCGAAGCTCGGCCAGCGGGTCAGCGATCGGCGCGACGAGCCACGTGCTGCGCACGTCATCGAGCCGAACCTGGGCCCGGTCCAGCGCCAGCTTGGCGTCCTGCACCGGTTGGCGCATCGAACGGAGCTTGGCCAGGTCGACCTGCCCGCCGCTCGGGCGAAGGTCTTCATAGCGCGCTGCACCTGCCGCCTCTGCGGCTGCATGGGACAGCTCTTGGCCCGATTGGGCCATGGCTTCGGCCGCCGCGGCTTGCGCGCCGAGCACGGGTATCACCTTGGCCGGAGCCACAAGCGGAGAGGAGAGTGCGCCGGCGGCATCTGAGAAGGACCCGTCGGCCTAGCGGAGCGCGGCAACCGCATCGTCCTGGCGCGCCGCCCTGGCTGCATCGAAACCGGCCCTCGCCTGGTCTGCGCCCGCCCTCATCGTGGCCCGAGCCGTCATCGCCGCGGCAGCGAACGCGATCGTGGCGATGACCCAGGTTGCCGCGACGCAGCCGAAGCCGAGACGCAAGATCCACCGGGTCCTCGAACGGCACCGCGCGTAGCCCGACACGAGCACGGGTGCCACGGCGACTGCGGCCCATATGGCGCTGGAGCCACTGAACCCGTAGTCGGGAAGCCGGAGGAGGATCTGTGCCGACAGCCCGCCGACGATCGCCCCGAGCCAACGGGTCCTGGACCGGGGCAAGGCCATCGCCACCAGGGATCCGGCCACCGCGAGCATCGCCGCGACCAGAGGCTCAGCACCCTGGGCACCCAGGGCTGCCAGCCCGCTCAGCGTCAACCATGACCACCTTCGGGCCTTTGCGGTGGCCAGCGTCAGCCCAGCACCGAAGGCGAAGCTGGCCACGGCGTCCGCGAACCGTGATCCTGTGGGGGAACAGCCCGCCGCCACCGCCGCAAGTCCGGCTCCGACGGCGACGGCCGCGACGACTGCGGTCTGCACGGAACCCGGCTTGGGTGACCTCGGCGACACGGAGGAACCGCGCGCGAGCGACTCAGGACCGAGGGGATCGACTCCCTCCAGATCGTCGAACAGCTTGAGATCGTCCACGACGGGGTTCGACGGTAGTGCACCACCACACGCACCCAGAGTCACCGCGAAGACGGGCAGAACCGGGCGCGGCCACGGTGGGGCTGCCTCGTGGCACTGCCTCGTGGCACTGCGCTCAGCCGGCCAACAGCTGGCGCACCTGCTCGCAGTCCTGACCGATCTGCTGCGCGAGCTCGGCCGCCGAGTCGAACCGCTGCTGCTCGCGAACCCTGGACGCGAAGCGCACGGCTGCCGGCTGGTCGTAGAGATCATGATCGCCGTCGAGGAGGTGCGCCTCGAGCAACGAGCAAGGCTGGTTCTCATAGAACGTCGGTCGCCGGCCGAGGGACAGCGCCGCAGGGTGCTCGACACCGTCAGGCGTGCGGTACCAGCCCGCGTAGATGCCGTCCGCGGGCAGGCAGATGTCATCTGCGATGTTCAAGTTGGCGGTGGGGTATCCGATCTGGCGGCCTATGGCGTCGCCGTGCACGACTGTTCCCCTGACCTCGTGCATGCGCCCCAGCATCGTGTTTGCCGCGTCGATGTCACCCGCCGACAGCGCTGCGCGCACCCGGGTGGAGGACACCGCACCACCAACGCCGAGCTCTGCTGGGCCCGAGGTCGGGATGGCATCGACGCCGACCAGAGGGATCCCCAACACGTCGAAGCGCCCTTCGGGCTCCGTCCCGTCCCCGGCAACCGATCCTGGCAGGCCGCGGCTGCCCACCTCACGGAGCATCGCGACGTTGCCCCTGCGGTTGTGGCCGAAGTGGAAGTCCTCGCCCACCACCACGGCGCGCGCGTTGAGGCACCCGATGAGCACCTCGTCGACGAAGTCCTCCGCAGGCTCCATGGACCTCGCTTGATCGAAGTGCACGACGAGGGCGTAGTCGACGCCGGCGGATGCCAGCAGCTCGAGCTTCTGGTCCAGGTCGGTCAACAGCAGGGGTGCTGATTCAGGCCTGACCACCGAGGCTGGGTGCCGGTCGAAGGTGACCACCGCCGTCTGGAGCCCGCGATCCCTCGCGATCGCCTTGACGCGAGCGATCAGGGCGCGGTGACCGATGTGCAGGCCGTCCAGTGCGCCGATGGTGACTGCGGTTCCCTCAGGGGGATGGGGGCAGCTCGCCTGGTCGCGGATCACCTGCATCGTCGTGAGGCTACCGGTGCCGCCAGCGACCCAGCGACACCGCGACACGGCAAGCGGCTCAGGCGGGGGCGAGGACCACGGCCGGCTTGACCC
>JAHFUU010000241.1 GCA_023264915.1 Microthrixaceae bacterium
GGCCGAGCTGACCTGGGCTGGCGGGTTGGGACCGGATGCTGGACGGGCCTGGGATGCCCCGGTCCACCCTGACGGGCCGGGGCGGTCGGCCACCCTGGCCCCCACCAACGGTCTCGTAGTAGACCCACGGCCTTCCGCCAGCGTGACCCCCGACCAAGATGTTGTTCATCGTTCCCTGTGATGCGGCACCTACAGCACGCGGCAGGGCCTGGGCGAGCGCACCCAGGCACACGTCAGCGACCCGCTGGCTCACCTCGAGGTTGCCCGCGCCCACGGCTGCCGGTGCGAGGGCACTCACGAGCGTGCCTGGCGGAGCGAGCACCCTCACAGGCCTCAGCGCGCCACCGTTGGCAGGGATCGTCGGGTCGAGCACTGACCTGAGAGCGAACACCACGGAGGAGACGGTGACGGCCTCGACAGCGTTGAGGTTCCCGTGCCCCTGCGGATCGGTTCCCTCGAAGTCGAAGGTGATCGAACCGTCACCGATCCCGACGCTGACGGCAACCCGCGACGGCTTCCCGTCGCCGGCAGGGCCGCTGCTCTCGATCACGTCCTCGAACTTCCAGATCCCCTGTGGCAACGCGGCCAGAGCGAACTGCATCCTCCGCTCCCCGTAGTCGAGAACCTCCTCGAACGGCTCGCCAGCCAGGCCCCGAAGCCGCTCGACGCCCACAGCATTCGCGCCACGTTGCGCGTCGAGATCGCCCAGTCGCTCATCCGGCGTCCGGGAGTTGGCGACCAGCAGCGAGACCACGTCGTCGCTCAAGCGCAACGGCGGGACGCGCAGGCCTTCCTGGTAGATGTCGGTGGCCTCTGCGGGCAGCGACCCCGGCGCAGCACCACCCACGTCAGCATGGTGTGCCCGGTTGGCGACCCATCCGACGAGCCTGCCATCGTCGCAACACGGCGACACGAGGGTGATGTCGTTGAGGTGAGTGCCGCCGGAGAACGGATCGTTGACGATGACCGTGTCGCCGTCGGCAAGGTCCTGGTCCCCGAACCGCTCGATCACGGCCGCCACCGACGCGGGCATCGACCCCAGGTGCACCGGGATGTTCTCGGCCTGGGACAGCATCTCTCCGGCGGGCGAGAACAGCGCGCACGAGAAGTCAGCGCGCTCTTTGATGTTGGGACTGAAGGCCGCACGCCTCAGCACAGCACTCATCTCTCCGGCCACGCCATGAAGGCGAGACATGAGGATCTGAAGCGACGCGGGGTCAAGGGATGCCCGGGAACCCATCTGTCCCATGGTCCCATAGGCGGTGGAGCCGGGTTCACCGGCCACGCGGACCGGCGTGAGCGTGAGCCAGAACCAGGGCGCCGGTGCCGGAATGGGGTCTTGCCGCCCATCCCTCTGGAATCCATATCGTGCAGTCGGGCTCTGCGATGACAGCGGGACCCGTTGCAGGCGCGCGTTGGATGGCTGGCAGGTCAGTGATCTGGACTGGTGACGGCCTGCGACTGGTCGCGCGCAGCGCCACGATCTCAACCGCCGCATCCGGTCGGGCGTAGCCGTTGCGCCTCTCGTGCTCGGCGTGGAAGGACTCGAGATCGTGCACCTCCAGCTCATGGCTCTGACCGGCATAGCGGCAGTCCAGCGAGGTCTGGGTAACGATGCTGGCCACCTCGCCGACATCCTCACACTCCTCTGCGAGCGAGCTCTCCGCGCGCCGAGCAAGCTCCGCCAGGGCGGCAGGGGCCTCGGCATCAGGACGGGAGGGAGGCCACGACTCGACGACGTCGACCTGGCGGCTGGCACAGAGGATCCCGACGGCAGACAGCACACCCGCGCGCGGCGGGATGATGACGGTCGCGATGCCCAGCGCGTCAGCCAAGGCACAGGCATGCAGGGGTCCCGCGCCCCCGAAGGCCACAAGCGCCAAGCCTCGCGGATCGACTCCACGCTGCACCGACACCTGCCTCAGGGCCTGTTCCATGTGTGCGTTGACGACTGCGATCACCCCAGATGCCTCCAGCCCAGCTCGGTCCAACGCCTCGTGAGCCAGACTCGGGTCGAGGAACCCCAGACCCGGCAGGGCAACGTCGCCCGCGATGCGTCCAAGCGCGACGTTGGCATCGGTGACCGTTGGCTCGGTGCCACCAAGGCCGTAGCACGCGGGTCCGGGGAGAGCGCCGGCTGATTCGGGGCCGACCACGAGCGCTCCTCCCGGATCGATCCGGGCCAGTGATCCGCCGCCTGCACCGATGGTGACGACGTCGAGAGCCGGAAGGCGGATCGGGTACCCGGCCGTCTCGCGCTGGGTCGCGGGCGCGGGATGGCCACCGAGCACGAGGCACACGTCAGTCGACGTACCGCCCATGTCGAAGGTGATCGCGTCATCGAACCCGCACTGGGCCGCGATCACCGCACCTGCGGCGACCCCGCCCGCGGGCCCGGACAGCAACAGGCGCGCCGGCTGCTCAGCGGCCATGCCCGCCTCGGCAAGGCCCCCGGCAGAGGTCATCACGAGCAGGCCTCCGGCCGCTGTGCGGAGCCCACGAAGGTAGTCCCGGCATCTGGGGCGCAGGTAGGCATTGACGGTCGTGGTCACAGCCCGCTCGAGCTCGCGGACCTCGGGACTCAGCTCGAATGAGGCCGTCGCGTCATGGCCCTGGGCCCGTAGCTCGTCCAGGACCGCGCGCTCGTGTGCGGGGTTCAGGTCACTGTGCAGGAGGCACACGGCGACTGCCTCGACGCCCGGATCGATCTCGTGCAGCGAAGACAGATCGATCGGCTCCAGCTCCGAACCGTCTGCTGCCAGGCGACCCCGGATCCCATACCGCCAGGCCCTTGGTACCAGCGGATCTGGACGGTCGACGCTTTGGTCATACAGCGAGGGGCGGTCCTGCCGGGCGATCTCGATGATGTCCTCGAACCCCTCGTTGGTGACCAGCGCGACCCTGGCGCCCCTTCGCTCCAGCAAAGAGTTGGTCGCCACCGTCGTTCCGTGCGCCAGCTCGCGAAGCTGCTCGCCGCCAAGCAGCTGAGCCACCCCGTCGCGCACCGCTTGGCCCGGATCATCCGGCGTGGAGGGCACCTTGGCGATCTGGCCCGAAGCAGTCACGACATCGGTGAACGTCCCACCTGTATCCGAGCCGATCCGGCGCATCCGAGGCAACCTACCAACCGCGGGCCGAGCTGATAGCGGCTCTCAGCCTCGGCCGAGAAGCCATGTGGTCAGGACGGGATCCTCGGCCCCCAGACGAAGCCCAGTCAGTCGGTACCGCCGACCTCGAGGAGGCCCTTGAGGCGCTCAGTGGCCTCGATGCAATCCCTCACCATGTCATAGATCACGTCACGGCTCTTGCGGACCTTGTCCATCCGGCCGACGATCTGGCCGACCGGGTTGAACCCGACGCTTTGGGACCGGTCGGGGTAACGGTGATGGCGCGCCACCATCTCGCCGGTGACCATGAACTGAAGCGGCATCCCGAGGGGCTTGGGATTGTCGGGGCTCTCCCAGGCGTAAGTCCAGTCGTTGCGGAGCATCCGGCACGGCTTGCCGGTGAAGGATCGTGACCTCACCGTGTCCCGGGACCCCGCGTCGAACAGCGCCTGCATCTGTTGCGTCGGGACGTCGGCTTCCTCGACGGTCAGCCACAAGGACCCGGTCCAGACCCCTTGTGCACCCATGGCAAGGGCGGCAGCCATCTGGCGGCCGGTGCCGATCCCGCCCGCAGCCAGCACGGGTACCGGTGCAACGGCGTCGATGACCTCTGGCCAGAGCACCATGGACCCGATCTCACCCGTGTGCCCACCGCCCTCGGTGCCCTGGGCGATGACGATGTCTACGCCGGCATCTCGGTGGTGGCACGCCTGGTAGGCCGATCCGCACAACGCGGCGACCTTGCGATCGGCGCGGTGGATCTCGTCGATGATCTCGGCGGGTGGCGTGCCCAGCGCGTTGGCGATGAGCCTGACCCGGTTGTGATCCAGCGCAACGTCTATGAGAGGCCGAGCTGTGGCTTCTGTCCAGCCGATCAGCGCGGGTGGCTGAGCGTCGGTGATCTCAGGAACGCCAGCGTCGGCGTAGAGCTTGCGCGCGAATGCTCTCGTGTCGTCGGGCACCATGGCCACAAGGTCGGCCTCGAGCTTGGCGGGGTCGAGCTCACCCATCCCCTCGTACTTGCCGGGGATCACCACATCGACACCGTAGGGCCGGTCCCCGACGTGCTCGTCGATCCAGGAGAGCTCGACATCGAGCTGCTCGGGGCTGAACCCAACCGCTCCGAGGACGCCGAACCCGCCCGCGTTGGAGACGGCCGCGACGACATCGCGGCAATGGGTGAACGCGAAGATCGGGAACTCAATGCCTAGGTCGGCTGCGATCTGGGTCTGCATGTCTCCTCCTTGGAGTCTTTGGATCGGGCCCTTGCTGCGAGCCCGCGAACAAGCGGTGCAGCCCTTCAGCAGCGGTCGCGTCTGGCACCGCGCCGAGGTCGATGTGGCGTTGCATCTCGAGCCCCATCAGGAGCCCGAGCACCAACGCTCCGAGCCGCCGGGCCTCGCCATCGCCCAGCTCGCGCCCGTCATCGGCCGCCCACCGCCGGAATGCCGCGCCCATCGACCGGCGCGCCAGGTCGAACCTGGACGCGAGCACTTCCCTGGCGTCATCGTTGCGAGCGGCGAACAGCCACAGCTCGTGCTCGAGCAGCATCCAGTCAGCACCCAGTTGGTCAGCTGGCTCCACGAAGCTCGACCAGAGCCGCTCGACCCGGTCCTCGTGAGTGGATGCCTCGTTCAGGGCATCGCGCATCTGGCGGCCAGCGGCGCGCTCCCACTCGTCGAGCAGCGCGTACAGCAGCCCGTCCTTGCCACCGAAATGCGCATACAGCGCGCCGGTCGTGCGGTCCGCTGCCGCGGCGACAGCCTCGCTCGAGACTGCGTGGAAGCCCCTGCGCGCGAACAGCTCAGCTGCCGCGGCGAGGAGCTGGGCCCTGGTCTGTGCCTTGCGTTCGGTCTGGGTCCGTGCCATCTGCTCACCATGTCCGAGATGAGAGGCCTGCCACCTGAGTGAGGGATCAGACGGATCTTCCATTGGGGCGGCAAGCCTCTGGGACTCTTATATCTGTGATCCTATATATATCTGGTTTCCTATGTGAAATCGCACCAGTCCTCGATCTGGCTCGGCTCGGGCGCGCGGCGCCGCGCCGAGCAACGGCCGCCCAACCGCGTAGCCGACCTTCAGGCAGTCAGCTCGGACGGATCGACGACCCAGAGGTCATCCCCCAG
>JAHFUU010000242.1 GCA_023264915.1 Microthrixaceae bacterium
GACTGATGCAGCAGATGCTCCCGCTCTTGTTGGACTGGCTCTCGGTCTCACCTGATCCCGATCTGGGATTGTTGATGCTGCGCAACTTGATCTCCGGCCCACCCCGCAGCACGCAGCTGCTGGAGGTGTTCCGTGACTCACCAGACGCGGCCTGCCGGCTAGCAGCGATACTGGGCACGAGCCGGCTCCTCGGTGACACGTTGGTGCACAACCCCGATCTGGTCGAGCGGCTGCCCTTCGCGGAACGCCTGAGAACCCACCCGCGCGATGAGCTGGTAACAGCGGCGACCACAGCCATCTCATGGCGTGACGATCAAGGCAGCCGACGCGAAGGGCTCGCTCGCTGGAAGGGGAGGAACCTGCTGGGAATCGCTGCAAGGGATCTGTTCGGGTTCTCGACGATCGACACTGTCGGGTCAGACCTGACCAGCCTCGCCGAAGCCAGCATCGAGGCGGCTCTGGCCACCCTGGAACCCACCGTTCCTCTGGCTGTCATCGCCATGGGACGCTTCGGTGGGGCTGAGCTCTCCTACGCCTCAGACCTCGACGTGGTCTTCGTGCACGACGGAGTCGGGGTGGCCGCCACAGAAGAGGCCAACCGCGTCGTTACAAAGCTCATGCACTTCCTGGGCGGGGCAACCCCTTCGGAACGCATCTACCCGATGGACGCGGACCTGCGGCCTGAGGGCAAGCAAGGACCTCTGGCGCGAAGCCTCGAGGGATATGAGAAGTACTGGCAGCGATACGCGCTGGTCTGGGAACGCCAGGCCATGACCCGCGCTCGCCCGGTCGCTGGAGATCGGGACTTGGCTCGTTGCTTGTTGGACCGACTTGATGGCTACGTATGGGCCGACGGGCTGAGCGCAGACGACGTCCGTGAGATCCGGCGGCTCAAGGCTCGAGTCGAACGCGAGCGCATCCCGCCCGGCGAGGACCCGCAGTTCCATCTCAAGCTGGGTAGGGGATCGCTGTCTGACATCGAGTGGACCGTGCAGCTCCTGCAGCTCGAGCACGGGGTCCTGTCGACTGGGACCGTCGACGCCATGGAGGCATTGCGCGCCGCCGGCGTGCTCACAGAGGAGGATGCTGCGGTGCTTCAGTCCTCCTACCGTTTCTGCGAGGCAGCTCGCAACAGATGGTTCCTGGTCAACAGCGGCCCGGCTGACTCACTTCCAACGCAACCCGAGCAGTTGCTGTGGTTGGCGAGGTCGCTCGGCACCTCCGCCGGTGAGCTTCGGGAGGACTACCGGCGCGTCACTCGTAGAGCACGGCGTGTCGTGGATCGCCTCTTCTATGGTCAGCAGCAACAAGGCTAGCTACCAGCAGCCGCGCACGGTGGCACGGACACCGCCCGGACTGACGATGTCAAGTCGGATCAGCCGGCTGTGGTCCCCGGCGCTCCTGAGGGGCTGCCACCCGTGGAGGGAGACTGGCGGGGCGCCTCGGTGGTCGGCTGCGCTGGTGCACTCGGCACTGTCGTCGCGTCGGGAGCAGCTGACGTCGAAGGACCCGACTGGGTCTCGCTGCCATCCTGACCGTCCGGACCTTCTGGGACACTTGGCTGATCTGGCTTGTTCTTCTTGCCGTCACGCCTGCCGTGGGGACCTTTCGGATGGTGCTTGGAGTTCACCATCTCGGTGATGCGCTCGACGAGCGTCGACTTGATCTCATTCGCGCGGTCGGCGGAGAGCTTCCCTGCGGCCACAGCCTCGTCGATCTTCGCCGTAGCAAACCCGACGAGGTCGTTGATCACCTTCTGGGGATCGACGCCATGTGCCTGGGCGACCTCAGCAACGGTCTTGCCACTCTTCAGCTCTCCGATGAGCTGGTCTTCGGTGATACCGATGCTCGCGGCTGCCTGCTTCAGGCCCGCCTTGATGACGCCAGGCGGTACACCCTGACCCATGCTCGACCGAAGCTTCTCTTTGATCTTGTCCGCTTGGTCCTGGGTGATCGTGCCATCCTTGACCAACTCGTCGAGGGCCTTGTCGAGACGTCCAGGTCCCCCGTCGCGTCCCCATCCGTGACCCTTGCCGCGGTCCTGGCTTGGCTGGGTGGTGCCCGGATCTTGCCCCGCCTGCACCTGGACTGCGGGCGTGGCGTTGCGGGCACCAGCCAGCTGGATGGGACTCAAGGTCGCCAATGCGATCGAGCCGCCGGCGAGCGCCGCTACCGACACTCCTCCGATCAAGAACTTCTTCATGGCCGAGGATCTCCTGTGTAGGCGGGGGTCCGGTCACCATCCGCGCCAAGTGTTAGGTAGATGTTAGGTGCAAGTGATGGATGGCGCACCGTCACCCGATCAGGTGCACAGGGAACTGCCAACACTCGTCCGGCCTGAGCCCGAGACCCCAGGCCCAGGCAACACGTGGTTCGCACCTGGTAACTCTCCAGGCCAAGGCCCAGCCGGGACCCGACGGACTGCGTACCGGTGTTCGGACCGACCCGACCAGGCTCTCGATGCCTTGGTGGTCGAGCACGCGGGGGAACCAAATCGGGCGAGTGATCGCCGGGCGCTCAGTGACCGTAGTCCTGCCACGGTTCTTTGGTGGGCACCTGCCCTACGCCTGGCTTGTTCCAGTCACAGACACCTTCTGGGAAGACCTTCGCGTATCGCGTGCTCTGGGCAACGGAGAAGTCCACGGTGATCAACCTGTTTTCAAGAGCCGTCCTCGCAGGCTGCAACTGACACTTGCCGATGTCGTTGCGGCGTGACTCCCCCGCTGAGATGCGTGGGTCACCGTGGACCGGGAAGCTGTCACGGCAGAAGCCTGGAACCTCATAGACGTCCAGACCGGAGATCCGCCTGCCGTCCTCACCAATGCAGTTGTCAACTGCTGCCGGAGGCCGGTTGCGCTCCAAGAGCTGGTCCCGGTCCAGTGCCGTGGCGTCCCTGCTCATCGATGTGAGCCATTCATCCAGCGTCGTGATCAGCTCGGTACCTACATCCACAGTGCCAGTGAGCGCGTCGACCATCGTCTGGCCACTTGGCACACCACGAGTCCAGACCATGTGGTTCGGTGGGTTCGATCCGTCAGGTTTGGCGAGCCTTTCGCGTATCGTGAAGGCTCGAACACGGTCATGGATATCTCCCTTCTGGTCGGTGTAGACGTTGACCGTGACGATGGGGATGGAGTCGAGCGGGCCACCACGCTCGATCACGCGCCCGGACTCATATACCGGCTTGATCTCGCTTTCGGTGGTTCGCATCCGCTCGGGGGTGGCCCGCCCGTCGATGTCTGCCCCACCGATCCGCTCGTTCAGGTCGAGGAACTGATCTGGGGTGATCGTTCCTGAGTTGAGTGCCGAGAGTCCGTACTGCACGCCCACGTTGTCGAGGGGACGACGCGCGAATCCCGTTGCGGGGTTACGGCCGACGATGTTGACGAGACCGTCCTGAAGAGTGCAGCGCAAGCCACCGCGGTTGGTCACCGGGTCATAGCGCAGCTCCGGTGGAAGCTTCGGAAGGCCGACACCAGAGTCCTGCTGCGGTAGGCCCTTCACGAACTTCCCGGCACTTGCAAGGATGTCGAGCGCGCAACCGGTGTCGGGTCGGATGTTCTGCGCGAATGTCGCAGCCCAGAACTCGCAGGTCTTGGTGCTGCCGTGTCCGTTGATAGCCAACCGCTGACCATCGCTCAGCTGTGCACCGGCCTCGGTCTGGTAATAGGCGTTCAGAAGCACACAGTCGACAACGCCCGGCGCGATCGACAGTGCATCGGGGAAGGGCATCGTGGCCCCGACGGCGTCGAGGATCCCGGGGTAGTTGTAGGCGATCAGGTACTGCTGGATCGCGCCCCCGGATCCGCCGCTGCCGATCGTGAACACTGGTGGCCCGTAGACCTCGCTGAAGTGCTCCTTGACCATCAGGGCGGTCTCGGCAGACAACACATCGTTGCACATGACCTGGAAGGTGTTGAGAGTTCCTGTTGCTGTCGCGTACCCGGCGGCGATCAGCTCCTCGGGTGCCCTGCCCAGCAACAAGAAGCCCTGCGTATAGGTAGTACCGCAACCTCCGCCGAACTGGTAGACGAGCCGCCCGTTCCACCCGCCGCCATCAAAGGTGGACCTGGAAGGCTGGGGATCGAGGACATCAATCCAGTAGATGGATCGGTTCAACACACCGGTTTCGGTACGCACGATGAACCGCTTGTTCTGGTTGGGTCCGTCGCTGACGTTCGCGACATCGGCTGGGAGGGCACTTGGATCAGCAAGCTCCTTCATCGAACCGTCGGTGGACTTGTACCGCCAGGTCACCCTGGTAGGCGCCGAGCAGTTGGCATCTGTCGCAGGGCCGAGCCCATAAGCCTCGGTCGAGCACACCGGCATCGGCAGCTGGGGACCCGAGAACAGTGGTCCCGTGGTCGGATGGTTGGAGACCGTGAGAGAGGCTTTCTGGCCAGCGAGGGTCGCGACGATCTCGTTGCCGCCGTCCCTCAAGCCAGCCACGGTCGTGACGACGCGGCCAGCTTTGTCTGTTCTCCAGATGTTGGGGCCCAAGTCCGTGCCGTTGAGCTCGAGCGATACCCGAAGAGCATCGCCCGCGCTCTGCGCTGGTGGGTAGACCGCGACCACCACATCGCCACCGGTGACGTATTCGGCTCGCGTGGAGAGTGCCTCGATCTCGAGCTTGGAACGGTCGCGTCCTGAGGTCACACCGTCGCCACTTGCTCGAGCCGTATTGCCAGCACTGGTACCGGTGGGCGTGCCCGCTGTCGAGCACGAGGCGGCCGCTGCGACTGTAGCGACGATGATCAAGAGCCGGTGGATCTGTCTTGGCATCTGGACCCCCCCCTACACAGCCCTTGGCACAGCCTTGACCCCGCCGACAGCGGTGGCGACGACCCGAAGGGTAATCCAGCAGATGTTGGAACCCAGTACGGCTCGAATCGCCGTGTCGATCGACTGACTTCACCACCAGGTAGCGGCTGGGCGAATTCGATGGCTGGACCCAGCGAAGCGGAGCCCTTGCCCACCGATGACGTTCCGGCTCACTCGGAAGCAGCGAGCTGCCGTGCTGCCGACAGGCACGCGGCACGGAGCATGGAACGGGCGCCGATGGGAACGGCAATCGGCCGTTGGTGGTCAGCTGTCGGGGGCGAATCCCTGCCGAACGGTGTTCTCGGTGATCACGCGAGGCGACAGGAACTGCAAGAGGTAATCGGGGCCACCAGCCTTGGAGCCAACACCTGAGAGCC
>JAHFUU010000243.1 GCA_023264915.1 Microthrixaceae bacterium
TGATCCGTTCGCTGCATTCGTGACCGCGATCACGACCAGCTCACCGCAGGTCACACCACGAAGCGCGCCTGACGGCTCGCCCCACACGGCCAAGGACGGCTTCGACGTCTCCTATGGCTCACCCGGTGCCGGCAGCCTCTAGGTTGGATGGGACGGCTCGCTCGACGTCAACGGCACGCAGCAGGCAACAGCTGACTACCCCAGGTGGGATTCGCCCTGGACCCACGTCGACTTCGACACCTGGCGGTACCACGTGGCCATCGACGGTGCCACCCTCGACCTTGACCTGTCTGACGTTGCTGCCTTCACGCTGACACCCGCTCCGACCGCGACGACGAGCTCGACCGCCCCTGGCTCGAGCACACCGAGCCCCCAAGGTGCCCAGCCAACCGCAGTCGTCCCTCGCTTCACCGCCTGACAGGATGCCCCGGCACATCGACGTGCCCCTGCCCCTGCCCCTGCCCCTGCCCCTGCCCCTGCCCAGGATCATGGGTCGAGACCGATGCGTTCAACGCGTGGAGATCGAGACGAAGTCGCGTTCGTCCGGCTTGGTGAAGCGTGTTGCCGGGCCATGCATGAAGCTCGCCAGCTGGTGAGCATCTAGCCTCGCGGCGGCAGCATCCCAGGTGAACCAGTTGAAGGTGACCCAGCTGGGGTTGATGTCAAGTTCCATTGCTCGCGTCGCTCCGGCTTGGGCCAGCAGCGACGCGAGGGTGGTGACGTTCAGCAACGGTGCGCCGACGTAGACGATCGAACCGTCCGAGCGCACACCGACGCCTGAGCGCGCCACGAGCTTGCGTCCTCCAAGAGTGGAGCCCCAATGCTCGGTGTCATCTGGTTTGAGCCCAGGGACCGGCTGCCCGCCGTCGACCAGCAGCTCGAGGTTCTGGCGCACCGCGACAGGGTTGTCGGCGAGGCTCACATCTCGCCCCCATTGCCCCACGGTCAGCGCGCCGTTGCGGAGCACGGCCAGCGATGCAGCACCCTGCCGCAGTTCGGGCTGGGTCTTCCCGTCGATGTAGAGGCCTCCACGCGCGACATCGAACTTGAAGCCTCCGTTGAAGACCGCTGCGAGCCTGGGCTGGTCCTCTGCCAGGACGGTCGGCGCCACCGGCCATTTGCCGCCTGGCTCGGCGATGCCCGGATGGATCGTGGCGATGAACGCGCCCGGATCGATCCAGGCGACCACCGCGGGGGGGCCCAAACCTGTTCGCAGCTGTGTGGAATACATGCCGGCCGTCCCGTCGACGGTGGGCCCGATCGGGTTCCACTGGCCCTCGAAGGGGAACGCCTCAGGGCCCGCCAAGCCCACAGCACCCGGGGCGGTCAACCGAGCGGGTGCACCAACCATGGTGATCCGCGCCGGTCGGGCCGGCGACGTTGGGGTGGAAGCGGCCAAACCGGTGCCAGGGCTGGCCTGAGGGTCAGACTGTGCAGTGGCCGGGGAACCGGGAGCGGCCGAGGTGGAAGGCGCGGGTTGCCGCCCCACCATCAGCCTCGTTCCCGCGCTCATCTCCCCCGACGGCAACCGCTCAGAGTCCCCGCAACTGCCTGCGAGCACCGACACTGCCAGCGCTGAAGCAACTGTCAGCGCCACCACTGGTCGGGGTCGATTGTGCACGGCACTTCTATAGCCGAACCTGAACCGGAGCTGAAGTCACCAAGCGGCCCCATAGCTGCGCGGCTTCCCGACCGATGTGGTCGGGAAGCTGGCATGTCCCGTCAGAACCCGGTGCCTAACCACACCGCGATCTTCATGAGGAGCCCACGCGCTCTGAGGTACCAGACAGCGATCCGGCGAGGTCAGAGACCCTCGACATGAGCTGGCTGCTCTCGTGGTATGCAGTCTCGCTGTGCTGGTCGAGGTCGAGGCCCACATCCTCGGCCTCGTCGCTGACCCTGATCCCGATGGTGTGCTTGAGCGCCAGGAAGATCAGCGTGGTCACCGTGAAGGAGTAGATGATGGTCACCACGTTCGCGAGGAGCTGCTCGAGCAGCAGGTCTGTACCACCGCCATAGAACAGGCCGGGCTTGACCGTGCCGACGGTGCCGAAGAACTCCGGGTTCGAGAACAAGCCGATGAGGAGCGAACCGACCAGACCGCCGACGAAGTGAACCCCGACGACGTCGAGGCTGTCGTCATAGCGTGCCTTGAACTTGAGGTTCACCGCGAAGCAACAAGCCACTCCTGCAATGGCACCGATGAAGATCGGTGCCATGCCCGACACGAACCCCGCAGCGGGCGTGATCGCGACCAGCCCGGCCACGATGCCCGAGGCGACACCCAAGTTGGTGAAGTGCCCGTCCTTGACACGCTCGACGATCGCCCATGCGAGGCCTGCGGCCGCGGCCGCGAGGAAGGAGTTCATGAACGCCTGGATCGCGGTCCCGTTGGCAGCGAACGCAGAGCCCGCGTTGAAGCCGAACCAGCCGAACCACAAGATCCCGGCACCGAGCATCACCAGGGTCATGTTGTGTGGCGGGTGACCCTCCTTCGGCCAACCCCGACGCTTGCCGAGCACAAGGACGCCGGCGAGAGAAGCGATGCCGGCGTTGACGTGGATGACCGTGCCGCCGGCGAAGTCAAGGGAGCCTCGGGAACCGAGCCACCCGCTCACCGCGCCGTCGACCCAGTAGCCCCCGTAGATCCAGTAGGAGACCGGTGCGTACACCAGCAGCACCCACAGGGGCACGAAGACGGCCCACGCGGCGAACTTCATGCGGTCAGCAACGGCGCCAGAGATGAGGGCCGGCGTGATCACGGCGAACATGCCGAGGAAGATCACCGCCAGAAGCAGGCGGCCACCCCCGCTGATGGCCATGCCGTCGCCCAGCTTGGTGTTGATGTCCATCTTGTTCAAGAAGGCCCAGTCGAAGTCCCCTATGAACCGCCCCTTGCCGCTGTAGGCAAGCGAGAACCCGGCAGCGACCCAGACGATCGGGACCGTCAGCAGACACCAGAAGCTCATCATGATCATGTTCAGGACGTTCCGGCTGCGGTCCATCCCGCCGTAGAACAGGGCGAGCCCCGGTGTCATGAACAGGACGAGCGCCGCAGCCACGAGCACCCATGCAGCGTCACCTGCAGTCATGGTCAGTTCCTCCTCGCTTGCCAGCGCGGGGATGCCCGGCTGCCTGTGTTGCCCGCCTTCTTGTCCAGATCCTCAACTGTCACCAGATCGGGTTCGAGCAGGACCACAACATCGACACGGCGGCCCGGCCACGGTGAACCTAAGGAAGCGACGTTTCCCTTCCGTTGATCGGGCGTTAACCGACCGTGTCAACTACCTGACCCAAATCTTGACTTGGCGTGGGGTGGGGCCTCTCCGGGCCATCGATCTTGTGAGCAAGCTCGCAGGTCAACGGGTACGTACCAGTGCTCAGGAGCTGAGACCGAGGCTCCAGCACCTCTGCGCTACATCGCCATATCTGTTTCGGAGGATGTCGCGTACCTGAACTCATGGGTTCAGGTCCCTGTGGCAACCCCGGGGCGAGGAGGGCGCGACCAGGGGGCCGCGATCCACGAACGGCTGCGATGGGACTCATGATGGCGCCGTTGGCGCAGTTCGCTGCCGACCGCCGACCAATGGGAGCATCTGAGCTGTGGATCACGAGCTGACCGGAGACGGACCGGTCGACCAGGCGGAGAAGGGGCACCTCGCTGACTCGTCGGGTGCGACGCCGAGGTCGCTGAGCGGCCGGCTCGCCTCCGGCGCGCTCGAGGCCCTGCACGGCTGGGGCCGTCACGCCGTGAGGGCTGACCGCTTGCACGGTGGCACGACGGCCTCGACACTGCGGATCCACCTCGATGACGGCACGACCGCGGTGCTCAAGCAGAGCCGCCGGGCGCCCGAGGACCTGTGGAGCATCGAAGCCGAGGGGCTGCAAGCACTGCGGGTGGCGGGGGGCCCGGCGGTCCCTGAGGTGCTGGCCCACGGCAAGGACTTCTTGTTGATCGAGGACTTCGGGCACCCGATCCCTGATTCCGACTCGTTCTGGGTGACCTTCGGCCACCAGCTCGCGACCATGCACCAGGTGACCGGACAGGGTTACGGCTGGCACTCGTCCACGATGCTGGCCCTCATACGCCAGGACAACACCTGGACCGAGGACGGCTGGGAGTTCTTCGGCGAGCACCGCCTGCTGGCGATGTTGCGCCTCGAGAACGTCGAGGCGGCCCTTGCCCCCGAGGACCGCTCGTCGTTCGATCGGGTGATCGCCAGGCTCCCCGATCTGGTTCCGGCGCAGCCACCGTCGCTCGTCCACGGGGACTTGTGGCGCTCCAACGTCCTCGCGGCGGATGCCGACAGCCCGGCGCTATGCGATCCGGCCGTCTCCTACACCTGGGCGGAGGTGGACATCTCGATGCTGTGGTGCAGCGGGGGCGTGCCCGAGTGCTGCTTCGACGCGTACCAGGAGATCCGGCCGATCGAGGGCGACTGGCGCGAGCGCATGCCGCTTCTGCATCTCCGTGAGAACCTCAGCGTGCTCGCGCACATCGGATACGACGAAGCAACCGTCGCGCAGGTCAGGGACGTGCTCGAGCGGTTCGGTTGAGATACGTCTGCGCCGGACGGTCTTCTTGCGTCGGGACGCCCGATGAAGGAAGGTGACGGTCCGACCGCACGAGCAGCCCTTCAGGAGCCGGCAACCCATGAGCTTCGCCCCGATACCCGGATATGGCACCGACCTGTACACAGAGCCAGACGCCGACCCTGACACCCTCGCCAACCTCGGCCCGCTCACGACCATGGCAGGCATCTTCGAGGGCCGCCGAGGCAAGGACGAGCACCCCGCCGCGGAGGGCACCGAGGGCAACGACTTCGTCGAGCGGTACGAGCTCCAACCGATAGATCCCCAGACCAACGGTCCTCAGCTTCTTTATGGCCTCAGGTACCACACCCACATCGTCAAGCCGGGTGAAGTCGAGACGTTCCACGATCAGGTCGGGTACTGGCTGTGGGAACCTGCGAAGGAGGCTGTCATCTTCACCCTCGCAATCCCTCGCGGGCAGGTGCTGCTTGCATCAGGGGCGGCCAAACCGGCTACCGACGAGTTCGAGCTGCACGCGGCTCGCGGCACGGAGACCTACGGGATCCTGTCCAACCCGTTCCTCGATGCCGGTTTCCGAACGGTCAGCTACCGGATCAAGGTGATGCTCGGTCGCGACGGCACCTGGTCCTATTAGGATGA
>JAHFUU010000244.1 GCA_023264915.1 Microthrixaceae bacterium
GCATCCGCGCGGCCGGCCGTGCGGGTCGTTCGATGCTCGAGATGGTTCGTGGCATCTCAGGGATAGGTTCCAGCGACAGGCTCAACGTGGCACTTCCCTTCTCTGGACCGAAGACCATCCTCAGCGCCCCGGTGACCGCCAACCGCGAGGTCGCCTTCTCGGGCGTGTCACTCGATGATCTCAAGACCATCAAGTCCGCGTTCGAGACGACGGTCAACGACGTGGTCCTGGCTGCCGCAGCGCTGGCCACGCGCCGCTACCTGGCCAAGCACGACACGGTACCGGACCGATCCCTCGTGGCGGCGGTACCGGTGTCCGTGCACGGCCAGGGCGACTCAGAGGGCACGAACCAGGTTTCGAGCATGCTCGTGCGCCTGGCGATGGACACCGACGATCCTGTCGAGCAGCTCAAGCGGGTCCACGCCGAGACGACCGACGCCAAGCAAGCCCACAACGTGATGGGCGTCGACCTCATCCAGGACATGGCCCAGATCACCCATCCGGGCATCTACAACCTGGCCATGCGCGTCTACTCCGACCCGCGGATCGCCAACACGATGCCGCCGCTGCAGAACCTGATCGTGTCCAACGTCCCCGGACCGCCCATCCCGCTGTACATAGCCGGGGCACGCGTCACTGCCATCTATCCCTTCGGCCCCCTCATGGAAGGGTCTGGCATCAACCTGACCGTGCTGTCGAACATGGGCCACGTCGACATCGGGGTGATCGCATGTGGTGACACCGTGCCCGACGTGTGGCAGCTGGTCGACGGGTTCGCCGAAGCCGTCGACCAGCTGCTGAGCGCAGCCGAACACGCAGGGAGCTAGGCGCCCGCGGGCACCCTCCGGCGGCGCAGGTGCCGTCCGGCAGAGATGGGGGAGCATGGCCTTCGGGTCATGCGTCGGGGGGCGCAACCCCCGTGGGAGGCCGGCGCGGGTGCCAGGAGCCCGACAGGGGTCGACCATCGGCGACCATCCCCGGACATGGCTCGAAGGACCGGGCGAAGCCCCGTCAGGCGAGCTCGACGAGCCCGACGGTTGGCACCACCCCGAACCTGACCTGTGGCGCCTGCCCGCGCTCCAGACCCACGCCCTTGCTGACGAAGATCCTCCTCCCGTCAAGATCGTGCAGCCCGCCAGCCCCTACGCTCCGAGGGACCGCGCTCAAGGTGAGAAGCGGCCCGAACCCCGGTACGGCGATCTGGCCACCGTGGGTGTGGCCCGCTGCGACAAGGTCGACCCGTGTTCCCGGGGCGAGCCGCAGCACCGAGTCGGGGCGGTGCGACAGCAGCAGTCGGACGTCACCACTCCCTGGGGTGTTCTGCAGCTCCTCGATGGTGCGGGTCGCCTGCGGCGTGCTGACGTCGATGTCGAGTCCCCCGATGGTGACCTCGCGATCGCGGACCCCGGTCCGGACGATCTCATCGCGCAACAGGCGCACCTGGGTGCCTGCGACCATCAGCTCGAGGGTTTCGGGCGGATCGGTATCACCTTGGACCAGATAGGTGCCCCCGGGTGCTTGCAGGCGTCTCAACAGGTCACGGAGTGCCGGGAGCTCGGCTACGAAGTCCGGTGGCGACTGGAAGACGTCACCGGCCACGAGGATCACGTCCGGCTGAAGCGACATCAGCCGGTCGACCGCCGCGACCTCGTGAGGCCCTACGTGGCGGGTCTGGATGTCCGAGATGACCCCGACTCGCAACGGCGACGCACCCGCGCGGCCCGGGCCCATCTGAACACCCAGATGGACATCCTCATCGAGACGGTCGGGCTCGATGACGCTCGCGTACACGGCCACCGGGACGAGCAGCGCCGCGACCAGCAGCAAGGCTCGAGCCGGCGTGCTCACCTGCATCGCTCTTGCAGGGGACCCTTTGGACGGGCGGCCCCTCCGCGCACGAAGCATCACGACCACAGCCGCCAGCGGTAGGCCCGCGACCGCGCAGAACCAACCCATGTCGAACATGCCGAACACGCCCAACCGAGCGACCACGATCAGGGCGATCACCGAGATGAACCACAACAGGCCGAGCACCAAGAGCCCCACCAGCAGATCCGCCACGACGATCCGAGGGGTCGCCTCTACCGGCGGCACCGAACCAGACGGCTCGGGTGATCCGACCTCAGGGCCGGCCGGCAGGCTCGGACCTGAACCATGTGCCGTCCCCGTCATCGCTACCCCGACGGGCTCTGGCACCGAACGAGGAGCGGAGGCCCTGCGCGAAGTGCCGTTGCCACGCTGGCGTGCCGACCCGAAGGCGCGACGCATAGCAGATTGCCAGATCACGCCCGCGACCACCCAGCCCTCGAGGAGGGCTGACACCAGAGCCACCACCGAGTACCTGGTCCACATCAGCAGGCCTCCTCGCGGATGCGTTGTGCTTCGGACGCAGACCGGTTCCACGCAAGCACCGGCCTTGGGCCGGGCTGTCCGACAGGCCGACCGGGGCGCGGCTCGCGGCCGCAGATGTGGCCCAAGACGATGTTGTGCTGCTCGGACCCGAGCGACGGGAGTGCCGCGTACAGGGCTGGCACCGCATCATCGGAGAGCGTCGCGGTGTAGCCAGCGTCGAACCCGATCGTCTGGGCGGTCAAGTCGCCGCTCGCTCGCCGGGAGTTGTGATCGACGACGTAGGCCTCGGGATCGAGCAGGTTCAGGACCTGAGCCGCCAAGAGCATGCTGGCTGCCACTGCACCGAGCAACCAGTGCCTGGTCCTTCCGAACCCAGCCAGCGCGATGCCGACCAGGACGAAGACGGCCCCGAGCCACCACGCGACTGTCAGGCTGTAGAGGCGGAGCATCGTAAGGCCGAACGCGTCGTAGACGAGGACCGCAAGCGAGCCGGCAAGGCCGTCCATGCCAGCCCTGAGTCCGATGGCAATCGCCACCGCGAGGGCGACCATGACCCAAAGCCCGCGGAGGTCCGGTTTGAGAGATGCCTCACCCCCCCACCTCGAACCGGGTCGCCGAGGACCACGCCCACCCGGCCCACCGGGCTCGCCAGCCACTGGTGAAGGACGCAGCGGCGGGGGCCCGGAGGTGCCGGGGTTGGGCGAAGGGGGCCCTGCCGGCGGCCAGGGGGCATATGACCACGGCACACCAGCGGACCTGGTGGCACCAGGAGGGTTCGGCAAGCCCGAGACAGGCGCGTGGGGCACCGGGGCCGGCGGCACGACCCACCGCGCGGGGTACGCCGCCGGCCACGGAGCATGTGGTGGGGT
This sequence comes from Microthrixaceae bacterium, assembly GCA_023264915.1. Classification (GTDB taxonomy): domain Bacteria; phylum Actinomycetota; class Acidimicrobiia; order Acidimicrobiales; family Acidimicrobilacustridaceae; genus JACPNV01. The sequence goes on from JAHFUU010000244.1 coordinate 3,222, forward strand.
TGATTGGATGGATCTGTCGACCGAACCTGGCCAGATGTTCGGGTCGGTGTTGGTGGGCCAGCCGTCCAAGCTCTCTCCTCGATCATGCGGAGCAACAGGCACTCCGCCTTGCTATGACCCCAACCGTCAGCGGCATTACCCATGGGTGGTGCGCGCTCGGAAACCCTGCGGGACTGACCCGCATGCCTCCCGCCAGGCCGGGCCGGCGTCGAGCTGACTCTAAGGAACTGGCAGTGAAGAAGTCCCGACTGAGTTGTGGAGATCCGGTGAAGATGCGCTCGAGCTGCGCCGCGGGCTGAGGTCTCCCGCCGGCAGCTCGATCACCATCCGGCATCCATGCGGATGACATGGCTCTGCGCGGATCGATCCTCCGTGCAGATCGATGATCCATTGCGCTATGGACAAGCCCAACCCGGCACCACTTCCGTCCGAGACGCGCGAGGTGTCAGCACGGTAGAAGCGCTCGAAGATGCGAGCCCGCTCGCTCTCGGCGATACCCGGACCCGAGTCTTCGATCTCGATGACCACCGCGTCGCAGGCCTCGCGTCCAGTGACCCTCACGGGCGCGCCGGGAGGGCTGTGGCGAGCGGCGTTCTCCAGGAGGTTCGCCAGCACCTGGTGGAGTCGTTCGGGATCCGCTTCGACCTCGAGATGCTCGGGCTCGGCAGCGACAGCAACGTCGACCTCAGGATGGGACAGCCGGCTCTCGTCAGCGGCCTGGTCCAACAGGAGCGCCAGGGGGAAGCGCTGGCGGTGCAGGGGCAACGCCCCTGACTCGAGGCGTGACAGGTCCATCAGCTGGGACACGAGGCGACCGAGCCGTTCGGTCTGGGCGAGCATCGTCATCAACATCTCAGGATCAGCTGCCTCCACCCCGTCCACGAGGTTCTCGAGACGAGCCTGGAGCGCTGACAGAGGTGTCCGTAGCTCATGGGAGACGTTGGCGATCAGGTCCTTCCGTTGACGCTCGACCTCCTCGAGCTCTCCGGCCATGCCGTTGAAGGCCTTGGCGAGACGACCCACCTCGTCCCGGCCGGTGGCTCGGACCCGCTGGGAGTAGTCCCCCTTGGCCATCTGGGATGCGGCACGTTCCATCTCCCGCAGGGGAGCGGTCAGCCCGTGGGCGACGAGCCGCACGAACGCGAGAGAGATGACCATGGCGATCACCGGTCGGGCCAGGATCGGTATGTCCAGGCGAAACCCGACCTGGCTGACCACGGCGCTCACAGCCACCGCGAGGACGATCGCCACCGCGAACTTCATTCGCACCGACGCGATCCGATCCAGCGGACGCAGGTCCCACCAACGGCGAGGCCGCCCCTCGGGCTCCTCCCCGTCGTTCACGTCACCTCACCGTCGTCGACCGCGTAGCCGACGGCGTGCACGGTCCGGATGATCGCGGGCCCGAGCTTGCGCCGGAGGGCACGCACATGGGAGTCGACAGTTCGAGCGCCGGACCCGTCCCGGTAGCCCCATACCTCAGACAGGAGCTGATCGCGGGTGAACACCGCGCCGGGCCGTTCCGCCATGCATGTCAGCAGGTCGAACTCGGTGGGGGTGAGGTGTATGAGCTCGCCCGCAGACCGCACGCGGCGCGTCATGAGATCCAGCTCGACTCGGCCGACGCACACCTTGCTCGCCGGATCGCCGCCGGTGCTCTCGTCGACCCTCCGCAAGATCGCCTGAACCCTGGCAACCAGCTCGCGCGGGCTGAATGGCTTGGTCATGTAGTCATCGGCGCCGACAGCCAGCCCGACAACCAGGTCGGTCTCGCCGTCGCGAGCCGTGAGCATGAGCACCGGAACCCTCCGCCCTGCCTGGATCCGGCGGCAGACCTCGAGCCCGTCCAGTCCCGGCAGCATCAGGTCCAACACGACCAGGTCCGGTCGTGCCCTCGCACACATCTCCACACCACTGGGCCCGTCTTGGGCGACGAGAACCTCATAGCCCTC
>JAHFUU010000245.1 GCA_023264915.1 Microthrixaceae bacterium
CCCTGGACGCTCGAGATGTCAGGGACGAGGCGAAGCAACGGCGGGCCGGACGTGCGAGAAGGTGGGTGGGCATCGGACCCTGGGGGCGCGGGCGCTCCGGGGGCGAGGCGCTCGAGGAGCTCGTCGAACTCGGCGGCGGCCTCGGGTGCGCCAGCACGTGACCCGAGTACGTGGATCGGCAAGGACTGCGCGGCTGCCTCGGGTACCGCAGCTCGCATGTGCACAGGCGGCTTGACCTGGTCGCCGTAGGTGTCAACGAGCTGCTCGTACCAGTACCGCGCGTCACGGGTGCGCCCGAGCCGATTGACCGCGATGCCCGCGAGCCGCAGACCGCCCCCCTTGCGGGAGCTGACACGTGACACGGTCCGGACGATCTGCTGTACACCGTCAGAGGCCCATGCGCCCGGTTCGGTCACCACCAACGCCTCGTCTGCTGCGAACAAGCCGTTGACGGTCAGCAGGCCGAGTGACGGCGGACAGTCGATCAACACCAGGTCGTAGTCGATTCCCTCCATCGCCACCTGAAGGCGATCTTGGGCGCCGATCGGATCGTTGGCGAGCTGCGGTTCACGCTGGGCCAGCAGCGGGGCACTTGGAGCCACGTCCGGCACGCTGCCTCCCTGCACCTCCCATCCAGAGACCGTGACGACCTTTGCGAGCACACCTGGCTGATCCGACTCGAGGGCATCGTCGATGGTGAGCTCGGGCTCCCACACGCCGAGGCCCGTCGTGGCGTTCGCTTGCGGGTCCAGATCGATCACGAGCACGCGGCGACCGGCGTGGGCCGCGGCGGACGCCAGACCCAACGCGACGGTGGTCTTGCCCACACCACCTTTTTGGTTGACCAGCGCGATCGCGGACATCGGGCAAAAGCTAGTGGAAACCAGTGGCGAGGGCCTCAGCCACCCAGATCAGCAGGGGTCACGAGAGCGTCGAGCGAACCGCTGCCAGCCTTGATGTCCTGCCATCGGGGGACGGAGAGCAAGATCGTTCCCAGTGCAGCTGTCGGGTAGGGCACATGCGTGCCCGTCAGGACAGAGGTGACCCGCTCCATCCCCGGGTTGTGGCCGACGATCAGCACAGTGGTCGCCTCGTCTGGCAATCCCCTGATCAGGTCCACCAGCCCGTTGAGCCCCTCCTCGTAGATCGCTCTGGTGTGGTGCACCGGGCAACCGAGGACCTCGACGATGGGCTCGGCAGTTGCCCGCGCCCGCACCGCTGTCGAGCAGACGACCAGATCCACTGGCCAACCCTTCACATGTTGGGCCACCAGCTTGCGGGCCCGCTTCCCGCGCTTGTTCAGCGGGCGGTCATGATCCGCCAGGGCTGGCTCGGACCAGTCGGACTTGGCGTGGCGCAGAACGTGGAGCGTCTTGATCCCCACATCGTAAAGGTGCATTAGCTTCGCGGGCCATGAAAGCGGTCCACACCTTCACGGTCATCTCGCGTGTGCCCGAACCGCTCGATCCGTTGCGGAAGGTGGCCATGAACCTCGGCTGGCTCAGCGATCAGAGAGCCGAGGACCTGTTCCGCCGCATGGACCGCGAGAACTGGGAGTACGTGCGTGACCCGACCGGCATGCTCGCGATCGAGTCACAGGAGCGTCTGGATGCCCTCGCGGACGACCCTTCCTTCGTGGCGCTCGCGTCGTCGACATATGACGAGCTGACCAGGTCCCTCGACACTCCGCGCTGGTTCCAGCTCCACCACGACCAGGCGGCCAGCCCCCTGGATGGGTCAGGGGATGGGTCAGGGGATGGGTCAGGGGATGGGCCAGGGGTTGGGCCAGCAGTCCTTCAATCGATCGCGTACTTCTCCCCAGAGTTCGGGGTGGCCGCAGCGTTGCCCCAGTACTCCGGCGGCCTCGGCGTCCTCGCCGGCGATCACCTCAAGGCCGCGGATGACCTCGGTGTCCCACTTGTCGGCGTCGGGCTCTTCTACCACCACGGCTACTTCACTCAAGAGCTCGACGTCCACGGCCGCCAGCGCGAGCTGTTCCCGCGGCTCGATCCGCGGGCTATGGCAATGCAACCAGTGCCCGACATCCGGATCTGCATCGACATCGCCGGCAACTCCGTGTACGCCCGACTGTGGGAGGCCCAGGTCGGTCGCATCCCGCTCTGGCTGCTCGACACCGATGTCGACGAGAACGACGATGCTGACCGGCTCATCACGAACCGGCTCTATGGAGGCGGCCTAGAGGAGCGCATCCAACAGGAGATCCTTCTCGGCATCGGTGGGATCCGTGCCCTCGCCGCCCTCGGCAGGACACCCCAGGTCTTCCACATCAACGAAGGCCACGCCGGGTTCCTCGCCCTCGAGCGCATCCGCAACATGATGCTCGACGAGGGCCTCTCGTTCGCCGAAGCCAAAGAGGCCACCAGGCCCGGGGCGATCTTCACCACCCACACCCCCGTGCCCGCAGGCATCGATCGCTTCCCGCGGGATCTGATGGAGAAGTACTTCGTTGGCTGGTGCAGAGAGGTGGGAGTGTCCTTCGATGAGCTGATGGAGCTGGGTCACGAGCCTGGCACCAACGAGGGTGAGATCTTCAACATGGCGGTCATGAGCTTGCGACTCGCAGGCCAGACCAACGGTGTCGCCAAGCTGCACGGCAGGATCAGCCGGGAGATGTTCGCGAACGTCTGGCCCGAGCTGTCTGTGGACGAGTTGCCCATCGCATCGGTGACGAACGGCGTTCACGGCCGCACCTGGGTGTCCCGGGAGATGAGCGACCTGTTCGAACGCTGCGTCGACCCCGATTGGCCCCAGGCCAGCCCCGGGGCATGGAAGGCGATCGAGGCAGCCTCCGACTCCGAGCTGTGGACGGTCCGGCGTTCCAACCGTGAGCGCCTCGTCAACTTCGCCCGCAGGCGGCTGCGGAAGCAGGGCCTCAACAAGGGCCTGTCCGAGTCCCAGGTGGCCTGGGCCGAGGAGGCACTCGATCCGGCGTCGCTGACCATCGGCTTCGCGCGCCGTTTCGCCACCTACAAGCGGGCCAACCTGCTGCTGTCTGACCCCGACCGCCTCCGCTCCATCCTCCTGTCAAGCGATGCACCGGTCCAGATCGTCATGGCCGGGAAGGCTCATCCCGCGGACGAACCCGGCAAGGCTCTGCTCGCCGAGATCGCCGAAGCCGCCGCGAGCCTCGATCTGCGCAACCGGCTCGTGTTCATCGAGGACTATGACATCTCAGTGGCTCGAGTCCTTGTTGCCGGGGTCGACGTGTGGCTCAACAACCCGCTGCGTCCGATGGAGGCATGCGGGACGAGCGGGATGAAAGCAGCACTCAACGGCGTCTTGAACTGCTCGATACTCGATGGCTGGTGGGACGAGTACTACGAACCCGAGACCGGCTGGGCCATCCCTTCCGCGGAGTGGCAAGACGATGTCGAAGCTCGCAACCAGATCGAAGCCAACAGCATGCTCTCGATCCTCGAGCGACAGGTGATTCCACTGTTCTACCAACGCGACGCGGACGGCTTGCCAATCGAGTGGCTGCGCCGGGTCAAGCGATCCCTTGCTCACCTCGGGCCGGAGATAGAGGCATCGCGGATGCTCAAGCAGTACGTGCTGAACCACTACGAGCCCGCGGCATTGCACAGCGCGAGGCTGGCGGCGGACCACTACGAACCAGCCAAGGAGTTCGTCCGCTGGAAGCGAAGGATTCTGCGAGGTTGGTCCGCTGTCGGAGTCATCTCTACCTCGTTCACCGATCCTGACGGCGAGGGCGGCACCACGAGTCGGGTCACTGCCCAGATCGCGCTCGGAGAGCTCGAACCATCCGATGTCGACGTCCAACTGATCTTCGGGCCCGTCGAGCCCGACGACGAGCTGACCGAACCGAGGACCGTCTCGATGATCCCTGACTCCGAGGGCGGCGCGCCGGGATGGCTCAGCTACACCTTCGACTTGAGCTTCGATCGGTCCGGCAACTTCGGGTACACGGTGCGTGTCGTGCCCTCGCACCCGAACATGACGACCCCTGCCTCACTTGACCGGGTCGCATGGGCTCCGGTGCCGTCAGGGCCGCCTGAGTACGCCGCGGGTCCCTGAGCGGGATCGTCGGTTCCTCATTGTCGGCCCTTCTTCCTGGGCCGAGCGAAGACCCGCCGGTCAGTCGTTCGGCTTGGGTGAGCCTGCTGGAGGGGCCCCGGGCTGAGCCTTGGCATCTGCCGGGGGCTGGACGTCCTTGCTCTTCTTCTTCTTGGTGCCGCCCCCGCACTCCATGACCCTCTTGCACACGGTGTTGATCTGGATCGAGAAGTGGACCTCGGCCGGGTCGAAGTTGCTCGGCCAGTAGTTGACCGACGCCACACCCATGACCTTGCCGTCAGCGGTGACTATGGGGCCCCCCCGGAAGTGATTGCCGATGCTGGCGTTGTGCTGGAAACCGTCAGCGCTGGTGTCGAGCACCATGCCGGGGCTCAGAGAGGCGCCGTTGCCCCCCAAGCCACTCACCGCATACATCCGCGTGCCCAACGCCTTGGCCTGCACGTCGTCGGGGGCCCAGTCCAGAACCGGGATGCCCCCCCTCTTCACGAGCAGGAGGGCGAGATCGTTGCGCTCGTCAGTCGCCCAGAGCTCGGCCTTGACCTCCTCGGTACCGTCCTTGGTGACCTTTGAGACCGTTATCTCGGGGCCTGGGTTCAGAGCTGCTGCCTTCACCACGCCATATGAGGTTGCCATCAGAGCCTCGTTCTGGTCAGAGACAAGTGCAAAGGCTGATCCCGCGCTCGGCTTGCCGGCGTCGTCGAATGTCGACACGAACCACACAGAAGGGGCGAAGGTCTGCGCGAGCTGGACGGTCTTGGCGTCGGCCAGCACGCCGCTCAGGGGCGCCAGCGCGTCGTTGACCTGGGTCAGGGCCTGGTTTCGCTGAGCGTCGATCGCAGCCGCCGCTCCCTGCTCACGCTGCTCGAAGTCCTTGGTGTCATCGCGGAGCTGGGTGACCTGTGCGTTGAAGTGCGCCCACCAGAACGCGCCGCTGGCGCCGAAGGCCATTCCGACCATCGCGAAGATCAACATCCACAGCAGCACCGACCGCGTGAATATCGGGAACCGGACAGACTTCCGGGCGGCGTAGCGTCGCGCCCGCTCGACCTGGTGCCACTCCTTGCGCTTCTGGCTCCGCTTCTTCTTCGGTGGGCCGGCCTGTGCACCGCCA
>JAHFUU010000246.1 GCA_023264915.1 Microthrixaceae bacterium
GATCCCCACCAGCGGGGCTGCGGCCAGGGCCGGGAGCCAGAACAAACGGTTGGAGGCGGTCGCGAAGGCGGCGCCGAGCAGCAAGGCGATCACGGCTACCTCGACCAGCAGCAACCGCACCGCCACCGTCGTTCGACGGAGGTGGCGCACGCGACGACGGTCGACCATCACGACCCGCAGCGGGGTCTTGGCGACGAACGCGGCCACCGCCGCGAGCCCGAGGCACAGGCCGGCGACCGAGGGCCGGACCCAGAGCCCGACCAGTGCCGGCTCGCATGTGAGGCCCCACCCGCCGTGCTCGGTCGGGATGGCGACCGAGCGCAGCACCGAGCGCTCAGAAGGTGCCACCTGCGGCTGCATCAGATGCAGCTCGTTCCGGGAGTCTGATCCGGGACCATCCCGCCAGTGCCAGCTGGGACTGGTTTCACCCGTTCATCCTGGCCAGACAGACCTCGGGCTGCCAAACCACGACATCCCGTTCGCGGCCGCCTGCTGGTGGTGGGACCCATCAGGCGCATCGACGGCGACAGATCCTTCAGCTGGTCATCCCACCGAGTCCGACCAACCCGCGGGCAAGCTCGATCTCGCCCATGTGGCGCAAGCCGTGCTGGTAGATCCAGCACTCGATGGCATCGAGGACAGCGATGCCATCCGGTCCGGCCACACGAGCGCTGTAGGTCGACGCGATCTGGTCGGGGAAGGGCCGCTGGATGACGATCCGGGTCAGCTCGGTCGGGTTCAAGGCGTCGAGCCACGACTCGGTCCGCTCGAAGACCGCGCGCTGGTAGTCCTTGAAGGCCTCGTAGCCACCTATGCGCTGGCTCGACATCTCACCGACTGTCCGGTGCTTGCCATGGTCGTTGACCGCGACCTTGACGCGCTGTTGCCACTCGTCGTTCCAGATCAGCGACTGCCCGGTGATCATCATGAACGAGACATCTTCCATGTTCGTGAAGTGGAACAGTGAGAAGGCGATCGGCAGGACGCCCTCACGCTCGAAGTGGTTGACGTGCTCGGGCGCCATGGTGTCGACGGCCTGGTGGTAGAGCGAGTGCATCGCGGCCATCCGCCGCTGCAACGAGTCGAGAATCAGCTCGGTCATCCATCTGGTTGGGCGTTTGCTCAGCCCACGCTTCGAGTGTCAGGGTAGATTCTGACAGTGTGAGTGTCAATTGAACCCCTCCCGGCGGTGAAGGAGGAGGAAGGCCGAGGGCGGTTCGTCGCGGGGCGCGCCCCGCGACCCGCCGCCGGTGAGCGCGGCCTTTCCGCCAGCTTTCTCACTCCCATGGTCCCCTCATGTCATGCACAGAGCCAGGCCCGGGTCACAGCCGGTACCCGAACTGCTGTCTTCGGCATGGTCCGCCTTCCCGATGAGACCCCCGTTGGCATCCCAGGTCCCCGAGCTCGACCACCGTCGCATCGACCGGCGGTGCCTGCCACCCTCGTCTCGGCAACGTCTCCGCGGGAAGGCGAACCACCCTGCCTTCGGGAACCTGGCCGTGTCCCATCCCGGACTGTCGCTGCCCGGCCGCCGCCGAGTCAGGTGCCGGGGCCAGGCGGGCCCCCATGCCGGCGGACAACGTCACCGCAGAGCCTGACTCCGGGCCGTGACACTTGACGGACCTGGGTGCGATCAGGCCCAGATCCGGTCTGCCAGACCTGATGCACGCGCTACTGGCCTCGCGATCGCGGCGCGGATGCTCTCAGCAGTGGCCACGACGATCAGGCGCCTCCTTGCCCTGGTGAACGCTGTGTAGAGCATCTCCCGCGTCAGCAGGGGTGAGGGTTCTTGCGGGAGCACCACCACAACTGCCTCGAACTGCGAGCCCTGGCTCTTGTGAACGGTCATCGCATGAACGTCCTCGACCGAGTCGAGCCTCGTAGGGCTCATCTGGATCAGCTCGCCCCGGCGCTCGAACACCGCAGCGGTCAAGGGGCGCGAGCTGACCACACCGTCGTGCACGCCGGCACCCGCGGGGCTGTGCATCCCGGTCTTGCTGTCACCTCTGGCACCGGCGCCTGGCCTGGCACGGGTGCTGCCAGTCGCGGCCGCAGTGCTGATGACCACACCGGTGTCGCCGTTGTAGAGCCCGAGGCTGTAGTCGTTTGCCGTGACCAGCAGTGGGCGGCCCGGGTACCACGTTCCGCCCTCCCCGTATCCGTGCACCGCAGCGCCGAGCCACCGCTCGACCTGCGAGCCCCATTGGCGAACCCCATATGGTCCGCGCCTGTGCGCGCACAGCAGCCGTGCCGCCCCAAGTGAGCCGAGGGCGCCCCACGCGTCACCTGTGCGTGCCGCCTCGAAGACCTCCGCGCCGGCACCCACGAGCAGCTCGCGAACCGGAGCGAGCTGCTCGTGGGTGCCCGGTGCCGCCACGTCTGCTTCGATCCAATCCACCTCTGGCGAACCCGACCCGAGCACGTCGATCGCGCCGTGCACGTCGCCTCGCTGCACGGCCGAGGCCAGCGCTGCGATCTGGCCGCCGTAACGGTGCACCTGCCTCAACACCACCATCCCGTCACCCACCCCTGCATTGCCCGGAGGGTCTTCAGCTGCCACAGGCACGCCAACCACCGACGCCAGGGCATCGCGTGCACCCGCGCCCATGCGAAGCCCCCCAGCCACGGGGCCCAGGATGTCGCCCAGCACCGCGCCTGCCTCCACTGAAGCCAGCTGGTCCGGATCACCGAGCAGCACGAGCCTCGCCTCAGGGCCGACCGCCTCGAGCAGTCGCGCCATCAGCGACAGGGAGACCATCGAGGTCTCATCCACCACCACCACATCGAAAGGCAGGCGGTTGTCCCGGTTGTGCCTGAACCTGGTGTGGCTACCCGGGCGCCAGCCGAGCAGCCTGTGCAAGGTGCGCGCATCCTGGCGGACCAGACGCTCACGGATGACCTCGGCAACGTCGATGCGGTTGGCTTCACCCTGAACAGCCTCCTCGAGGCGCGCGGCCGCCTTGCCCGTGGGAGCAGCCAAGGCCACCCGCGGCATCTCTTCGCCCGAAGCCAGGGCCTGCTCGTCAAGGAGCGCGAGCAACCTCGCAACCGTCGTCGTCTTGCCGGTCCCCGGTCCCCCGGCGATCACGGAGAACCGGTTGAGCACTGCCGCCGCAGCAGCCACACGCTGCAGATCAGGACCCTGGCCACGATCCTCGCCAACATGCGGGAACAGCCGGCTCAACCCCTCCGAGAGGACCTGGGTGTCCACGCCGGACACAGCGAGATGCCCGCCGCGCTCGGCCCGACCCCTCAGATCAGCCGCGATGAACCTCTCGGCCCTCCAGTACCGATCGAGGTAGAGCCGTGCGCCTTCGAGGCGCATCGGTGCCGGCGGGGCACCCACGCCGCCGGGGTCGCTGTCAGCCGCCACCAGCGGGCACGCTCGCAAGCTCTTGATCCAGGCTTGCGGTTCGGGCCACGCCAGCTCCGCCAGATCCCGCGCCGCCATCGGCCTCTCGACAGGGCCGAGGCGGGAGCCGTCGCTGCCGTCGGGGAGCTCCTCGAGATCGAGCGTCACCGTGGCAGCGATCGTCGCGAGATCCACGCAGACGTGGCTCAGGCGTGGGGCACGGACCGCGAGCGCGACACCGAGCATCACATCGGGATCCATCCCGTCGCCGAGCGCGCACAGGCGCCGAGCGATCGCGATGTCAGCAGAGGTCAGGACACCTGCCTCGTTGAACGGCTTGAGCCCAGGTGGTGCGGACATCGCGATGTGGATGTCGTCGGGATCGATCTCCACCCCGGAGCTTGGCTCGGGTGTGCATCCGCTGGTCATGGCTTCACTCCCCGGTCGAACACGTCGCTGAGCGCCACCACCAGCGCGGGAGGCGGGTTCCACGCGAACACACCGCAGGGCTGGCCATCGACCCGCGGTGCCCCAGCGCCGAGCATGCCCCGCACGAACAGGTACAGGACCCCACCCAGGTTGCTGGCCGGGTCATATCCAGGCAACCGCCAGCGCAAGTACCGGTGAACCGCGACGTTGTAGATGAGGGCCTGCAGGGGGTAGTGCGCTCGCTCCATGGCCTCGGCGAGGGCCGCGGGCCGGTAGTGCCATGCCGTGAGGGCCTCGCCGTGGCCGAGCCAGTTGGTCTTGTAATCGATGACGGTGAACCGCGGGTCTCGGCCGCGACGGGTTCGCAGGACCAGATCGATGCTGCCCACCAGATAGCCGCGCAGATGCCTCACGAGCGAAGGATCATCCAGGAGATAGGGATACCCGAACAGCGGATCGCCCGGGTCCAGGTGCTCCCTCAACAACTCGGCCACGCACCCGATCGAGAGCTCGGTGCCTGCGCTGCTCCCGGTGACGAGCGGCAACTCGAAGTCCAGCTCGTCCAGCCGGTCAGTGCGTGGCACCCCTCCCAGCGCGATGTCATCGACAAGGGGCCCAAGGGGGGTCTGGATCGCGGCCACCAGGCCCTCGACGACCCTGCCGGCCGCACTCGTGCCCGCGAACCTTCTCGCAGCCTCGATTCCGAGGTGCCGCCGCGACTGGGCCGACAGCTGCTCGGTGAGGTCATCGTGAAGGCTCACAGACGAGAAGTCGGTGAGCTCGAGGACGCGGTGCACGAGCAACCCGACGGCTGCACCCGCCGGCATCTCGGCAAGGGGCAACTCGATTGCAGCCAGCTGCCTCCTGCCCTCGCCAGGCCCATCCGCCGACGCGACCCTCTCCGTCGGGGCCGCATCCGTCGGGGCCGCATCCGTCGGGGCCGCATCCAATGCGCCCGCCTCCGCTGGCGGCTCGTCAGCTCGAGGATCTCGCGCGTCTGGCATCTCCTCGTCGGAGAGGCCTGCCGCCTCGTCAATGTCCGGCTCGCTCGCCACTGCCGGTTCATGAGCCGCTCCTGCCACGATCGCGGAGTACGAGGCTCTCCTCCAGGATCGATCCAACCCACGGTCGAAGCTGTGAGCCGTGAGGCGGCGCGCCCGTCCAGCACCGCCGGACCAGCGCGAGCCGTCCCCGCCTTGGCAGCGTTCGACTGCGATCATGCCTCTCGCATGCAACCCCATCTCCTCGAGCGCATCGCGCACCTCGGACTCGTCGGGATCCTTGTTGCCGAAGGCCGCCACGATGCCGGTTCGGTCACGGGCCAGCAGCAATCGCCCGAGGGGTGAGCTCCCGCTGTCCCAAGCCGTGACCCA
>JAHFUU010000247.1 GCA_023264915.1 Microthrixaceae bacterium
TCCTCAAGCTGTACCCCGACCTCACGCCTGAGGCCGTGGACGACGCGATCGAGCTGGAGTCGCGACTGAATGCCGACGGTATCGCACGAACCGCGGCCTGAGCCGTTCTCGCTGCTCCTCGATCAAGGCTTCCCGAAACCGACTGCCTTCGCCGTCGCGGAGCTCGATCAGTCTGTCCCTTGAGCGCCATACCACAACCCTGGGGGTTTTCGAAGGTTCTGCCTCTCACAACCCTGGGGGTTTTGGTAGGAATCTCCGGCCGCCGATCCGGTTTTGGGAGGGAAGCCAGAAGGTTCCTCGGGTCGCCTTCCTTCATGGGCCGCTCGATCTGGCCCGCGCGCTCACGATGACCCTCATGGGCCCCGTGGCCGCACGGTTCGAGCACGGCTCGACGACAAGGTCCGCGCGCGATGGAACAGCTCTCGGGTCGCGGCTGCAACCTCGTGGCGGCCGGATCGATCATGCTGTGACACGATCAGCGTGTGCGAGTGCTTCAGGTGATCGACAGCTTGGACCAGGGAGGTGCCGAGCGGTCACTCGTCGAGATGGTGGGAGGGTTCACCGCTGCTGGCATCGACGTGACGATCGCGGTGCTGCGCGGTGGCGGCGTGTTCACCGAGGCTGCCGTTGGCGCGGGTGCCTCGATCGTCGAGCTCGGCGGTTTCACCGGTACCGGCAAGCGGCCTCGGCCCACCCGCATGAGCGGTGAGGTCGTGAGCCTTCAAGGCCGTCGCGGCAAGGGCATGCCGGCCCACGTGCGCGCTGTCGGTGAGGTGATCGAGCGCCGATCAGCCGAGCTGGTGCACACGACCTTGTTCGAGGCCAGCATCGCCGGTCGCACAGCTGCGGCCCTGCGCGGCGTCCCGTCGGTCACCAGCGTCGTGAACACGCCCTACGGGCCCGACCAGCTCACGGGTCTCAGGCGGTCGATCGGCGTGCGAGCCGCCCAGGCACTTGACATCGCAACCGCCCGGCTGGTCGACCGGTTCCACGCCAACGCGTCCCATGTGGCCGACACGATGTCTGCACGGCTGCTCGTCCCCCGAGAGCGGTTCGAGGTGATCCCCCGCGGGCGCGACGCTGCTCGGCTCGGGCGGCGGACACCCGAGCGGCGAGCCAGGGTGCGGGCGACCCTGGGCATCGACGCGTCGACACCTGTCGTGCTGTGCGCTGCCCGACACGAATCCCTCAAAGGCCTCGACACGGCGATCGAGGTCGTGTCCCGGCTGCTGGTCGACCGTCCGAAGCTGCGGCTGCTGATCGCCGGGCGCGAAGGCAACCAGACACAGAGCCTGAGGCGGCTCATCTCAAGCGCGGGTGCCGGCGATACCGTCGAGCTGCTCGGCCACCGAGACGACGTCGCCGACCTGCTCGCCGCGTCGGATGCGTTCTTGTTGCCCTCACGGCGCGAGGGCCTGCCCGGGGTCCTCATCGAGGCCATGGCCCTGGAGGTCCCGATCGTGGCCACCGACCTGCCCGGGGTCCGCGAGGTGCTCGGCATCGGTCCGGGGCTGCTGGCCCGCCCCGACGACGCCGACCGCCTCGGTGCTCTCCTGCGCAAGGCCCTCGGCGGTGAGGATGCATCGAGATCTGGCCAGTGGGACCCCGCGGGAGCCACCACCGACCTTCGGCAGCGCTTCGAGCAGCACCACACCATCGAAGCCGTCACGTCACAGATGACCGACCTCTACCGGCGAGTCCACGAACGTCACGCAAGTCGGCCTCATCATCGCCCTGGCCGACCCGGCCGGTGAGCCAACGGCCGGCTTCCACAACAGATTGTCGATGCTTCTCTCAAGCCCCTGACAGCCTCGGGGGCTGCGCCCCCGACGCACCCTGCGGGTGCTCCCCATCGCCGGCCGGCTCCTGGCGGTCGCGCCGCCGGCCGGCGCTTGCCGCATCGCGAACAAATTGGGGATACCGGCACGGCAAGCGCCTGGTCTCCGGTACTCCCGCTTCTGTGCCATCTGGAGCCGAAGGTCGGCATGGGGATGGCTCATCTGCTCTCCGGTACTCTCCGGCGATGATTTCGCGCCCGCCTGTGAGGGTCAGTGCAACCGGTGGATGAGCTATCAGAGCACCGCTACGGCAAGGCCTTCCTCGATGCGCTGAGCGAGTTCCTCGCGACCCGGGGCGGGGACCGGTGGCTGGAGCTTCACGGCAGCGGGCCCCGCAGCCGGATGGCGCGTTTCGAGGCCGCGACGCTTCCCGAGATCGAACGGCACTGCGGTCCCGTCGCGGGCAAGCGCGTCCTTGACTTCGGCTGCGGCACGGGGACGATCACTCCGTCGTTGGCCGATCGCGCCAGCCAGGTCTACGCCTTTGACATCTCCGAACCCGCCATCGCCCTGACCCGCATGCGCTTGGCAGACCACGCCATCGCCAGTGTCAAGGTCCTGTGTGCCCAGTCGTACTCAGATGTCGCAGAACCCGCGGGCCAGTTCGACCTCGTGTTGATGCACGCCGTCTTCGAGCACGTCCCGCTGTCGATCCCGGGGCTTCGCGCAATGGTTCTGGGTGAGGCCTTCGATGCCGTGAGCCCCGGCGGGCACCTGGTCATCTGCGAGTCGCCCAACCGGCTCTGGCCGCGAGACATCTACTGCACGGGCCTGTGGGGCATCCCCTGGACCCGCGGCGGATCCAGATGGGCATATGAGCGAGCGGTCCACAAGGGCCGCCACGCCGACCCTGAAGGGCGAGGCCCGATCAGCCTGGAAGAGCGGGGCGCATGGGGGTTCACCTACTGGGCGCTGCGCCGGTACCTGCACGACCGTCCCCATGAGATCCTCAACGCCCAGGCAGGCCATGACCGCTGGGTCCGCTACGGGCGCCGGCTGTCCGCTCGCCGCCGCCTCTTCGAGACCGCCGCGTACTACGGGCTCACCAGGACCGCCAAGGTCCCGGTCGTGGCCCTCGCCCCGATGCTCTCCCCGGTCGTCATCGCCAAGCCCGCACGAGCACCTCGGTGACCCGTGCCGCGGGTTGCCCGGCCGGGCCCGGGGTGCTCCGGGGTTCGGTCCGCTCGCAGCTGGCAGCGCGAGCACCCCGGGCCGGTGTGGATCCCTGTGTGAGTAGACCGCGGGAGGGGTGGATCGGGACGGCGGCGGGCGCGCTCGGTGGGGTCTGCAATCATGGCGACGGTGCGAACGGATCGGCGAAGCGTCTCGGTTCTGGTGGTTTCCTGGCGCACGCGTGAGCTGCTCGAGAGGATGATCGAGTCGACCCTGAGGACCCTGGAGGCTGACTGCCCAGGGTGGGCCGTCGAGGTGATCGTCGTGGACAACGACCCGTCCGATGGCACCTCAGAGATGGTGAGGCGGCGCTTCGGTGAGGACCCGCGAGTGACCTTGATCGAGAGCTCGTGGAACTCCGGCTACGCCGAGGGCAACAACCGCGCCCTGCGCCAGGCCACCGGCTACTGGCTGGTGGTGGCCAACCCCGACCTGGTGCTCTGCGCCGGCCAGATCGCCGCGCTCGTCGATCATCTCGACACCCATCCCGAAGCAGGGCTGGCAACGGCCACCCTCGTCGGCCCCGACGGCGGCCGCCAGCACATGCACCGTGGCCTGCCAGAGCTCCCCCTCGTGTTCGGGTACTACACCAGGACGGGCCGCCGCATCGACCACCGCCTGCTCGGTGGCCGGCTGCGGCGCCGCTATCTGGGCATGGACCTGCCACAGCAAGGAGTCGTGGACATGCCTCAAGCCGCCGGGGCGTTCCTGGCGCTGGGGCGCCGGACCCTCGATCTGATCGGCGGGTCGCTGTTCGACGAGGCAATGCCGATACTGGTCAACGACGTCGACCTGAGCCGCCGGGTCCACGATGCCGGCCTCGAGGTGCACCTGCTCGCCGGCTGCCGCGTCGAGCACCTCGGGGGCGGAAGCCTCGACCAGCTCGGCCGGGCCGAGATGCAAGGGCGGCTCTGGGCGGGCCTGCACGCCTACTACCGATCGCACGAACCGCGGTGGAAGCGGGCCGCTCTCGCAGCGATCGAGCCGCGCGCGGCCCGAACCGCGCGCCGCGGCCCGGTTGCCGAAGTGCCCGAGGTTCCGGGCCTCGACCCGGCGCCGCTCGTGTCGATCGTCGTGATCTCCTACAACTACGGGCACTTCCTCGGCGAGGCGATAGAGAGCGCCCTGCACCAGAGCTGGCCCAAGACCGAGATCGTGGTCGTCGACGACGGCTCGACAGATGACACCGCGCAAGTGGCCGCGAGGTTCGCGCCCGCGGGTGTGCGGTACCTCCACAAGCCCAACGGCGGCCTGTCCCAGGCACGAAACGTCGGCGCGCGGGTCGCGGCTGGATCACTGGTCGTCTTCCTCGACGCCGATGACCGCCTCGAACCCGAGATGGTCGAGCACTGCATCGAGGCCCTCGCGCGCGACCCGGGGGCCGCGTTCGCCTTCCCCCAGGTGCGCAGCTTCGGGGATGCCGAATCGGTGACCGCTCTCACGGGCTGGGACATCGACCGGCTCAAGGCTGGCAACTACATCCAGCCCACCTACCTCATCCACGCCCCGCTCGTGCGCTCGCACCGCTATGACGAGACCAACCGGGTGGGCTGGGAGGACTGGGACTTCTTGCTGGCCCTGGCCGAGGAGGGCCACCATGGCGTGCTGGTCGACGAGCCGCTCGTGTGCTACCGCCGGCACGGGTCGAACATGACCGCCGCGATCGTCGGCAAGACGAGCACAGCCCTGCTGGCCAGGGTGCTTCGGCGACACGCCCGGTTCGTCGGCTACCGCCGCTGGCTCGCTGCGGAGCGCCGCAACCTCAGACTGCGAGCCGGGCTCGCCCGCCGCCGGTTGCGCTCGCGCCGATCCCTGTGACCTCGGTGCCGGGCCATCGCATGCCGCACACCTCCACGGTCCGTAATCTGAGGTGCCGCATTCCGTCGTGACATGGGGAGAGATGCCGAACAGCGCACCTACCGGCAAGGGGTCCGGATCCGCACCGAACCGCGACGGGCTGGCTCGCCTCAGGGGTCGGGCCTTGGGTCCGGTGCGGGCATGGGTCCGGCGTCTCATCCGCGCCGAGCTGGAATCGTCGGTTGCGTTCCCCCCGGCCCTGAGCCTCGAGGATGCCGTGGCCGCTGGCGTGGCAACCGTCGGTCGGGGATCCTATGGCGACGCGATGGTCTTTCACTACCGCGG